>NZ_CALXNG010000010.1:0-76603 GCF_944389695.1 Candidatus Parakkermansia intestinigallinarum | reverse complement strand
GCGTGCTCGTGGAGTGCAGCGGTGGCTCACTCGGTGGTCTGATATGCGGTTTCCACACACTTTGCGCTTGACCCTCCACCGCGGTTCCGCTCGGCGCATTCGCAGAGGCGGAGGAACTGCGCGCTCAGGCCGGAGGGCCGGGGAGCCGGGGGTGTGGCCGGCGCCTTCCGCACACGCGGTGCTCGCCCCGAAAACGAGAAAGCGGTCGGCTCTTGTCGAGCCGACCGCTTGGTCTCGGAGTGGAGCATAGGGGATTCGAACCCCTGACCTGTTGCGTGCGATGCAACCGCTCTACCAACTGAGCTAATGCCCCGTGGGCGTGCGCCGATTTTATCACTCTTTCGGACGAAAGCAAGCATAATGTGCAGATTCGTCAAAAATTCATGGCGAGACGGACGCGGCTCCGCGCGGCGGCTCGCGCTTTCTTCCCGCACTCAAGCCGCTTTGGGGATTGACATTTGCCGTATCAGTCGGTAACATCGACTTGCTCAACACGAAGGTCTTTCATGAAGAAGTTCTTTTCTCCCTTTCTGTTACTCTGCACCGCTGTCTTGCTGACGTCGTGCGGCGATGATGAAGATTCCGCCAAAGCATCCGGCGCGGAGACAAGCTCGACGGCGGGCGAGGCAGCCGCAGTCTCCGGCAGTGCCGCGCCTCAGGAGCCGACGACGCCTTCGACCACGCCTGCGACGGGCGATGCGTCTACTGCGGGCAATGAACCCGCTGCGGGCGATGCGCCCGCCGGGGCTGAGCAAGACGCCCGCTCCGACGCAGCGGGCGATTCGGACGCGTCCCGCAGCGAATCCGGCGCGGAGACACCCCATACGCCTTCGGGGGAAGCGCCGGACGGGGCTTCGGGGGCTGAGCCCGGCGAGGGGGCGTTGATCGAGTCTGCCCGAGCGGCTATGGAGGGTCAGGATGGCGCTCAACAGGCCAAAGCCGCCGCTGAGCTGCGCACGGCGGCGGACGCGGGCGATGCTGAGGCGGCTTATCTGCTGGGGCAGTTTTGTGAGAAGGGTATCGGCGTTCAGCGCGATCCGTCCGAGGCTCTGCGATACTACCGCCTCGCTGCGGACAAGGGACATGCGGGCGCTCTGCTGAATTTCGGGCTGCTCTGCAATGTGCTTGAGCCCAATGAGGCCGGCCGTCAAAAGGCTCTCGATGCGTTCCGGCGCTCGGCGGAGCTCGGCAACAGTATGGCCCGCGTCGCCATCGCTTTTCACCTGATCAGCTCTCCCGAGGGGCAGCAGGAGGCGCTTGAGCAGCTTCGGGCGGCTGCCGATGAGAAAAATGCCCAAGCGACCTGTGCTCTGGGCGTCTGCACTTTGGAAGGGCGCTGCGGCCTGAAGGCCGATCCGAGCGAGGCGTTCCGCTTGTTTGATGCCGCGGCGACGCTCGGCCATGCCGACGCTATCTGCAATGTCGCCTATTGTTATGAGCAGGGCATCGGCGTGGAGCAGAACGCGGCGCAGGCTGTGGCGCTGTACCGGGAGCTGCTCTCCCGCAAGGACGTGCCGCAGGCGATGTACAATCTGGCGCTTTGTCTGCTGGAGGGTCGCGGCTGTGAGCAGGATAAGCACGCCGGGGTTGTCTGGCTGTTCAAGGCGGCTCGGGCCAATCACGCGGAGGCGGTCTGTGAGCTGGCTCGCTGCGCGGCGGAGGGTATCGGTATGTATCAGGATCAGGACAAGGCCTACGATCTTCTTCATGCGGCGGCAGAGCTCGGCTCGGCTCGGGCGCAGTTCGCGCTCTATCTCAGCTACCGCGACGGCAAGGGGGGCGCGGAGCAGTCTCCCGAACTGGCCGAGCGCTATCTGCAGGCGGCTGCCAAAAACGGCTATCCCCAGGCGCTGCAGGAGGCGAAGCCCTGAGCGCGTTTCAACGGACACCGACCGCCGGAAAAGCCCCCGCCCGTACACGTGACAGGCGAGGGCTTGCCTCCATACGGGTATCGACCGCCTTGTGCGGCCGCACCCAAACTTGTCGCTCGCGAGTCGCTCCGAGGGGAAAAGGAGACAGCGGCGGCATTCACGCCGAGCCGAGCCTCTCGATCCTCGCCCGCATGCTAACACTGCCGGGGTATCAAGTCAAACAATTTTTTCATCTTCCGCGCGATTTTCTTTTCTCCGAGGCAGTGGGGCAAGGAGATTTCACAGCTTGGAGGTCAGCTTTCAAAGATGCGTCGGCGCCCTGTCTCTCTTGGCTCCGTCGGCGCTTTTCCTCCATAAGGGAGGGGGCCGTTTCTCGGTTCTCTTGCAGACGTCGCTGAGCGCGAGGCGGGGCGAGGGGGCGGCGTAAGGCGGGGCGAGCCGCCCTTGTCAAAAGGTATAGCGGATGCCGAGTGCCGCGCCGAGCATGCTTTTGCGGGAGCGGATGTCGGCGCTGAGGCGGGCACTGAGGGCCCATTCGGTATTGAGCGGGTGCACGAGAGCCGCGTTGAGGCGCAGGGAGGTCTTTCCTGCTCGGTCAGCCTGCAGGTGAACGGGGGAGGCGCCGCCCGAGAAGCAGCTCATGGAACCGCACTCGCTGCGGATGTCTTGAGCGATCAGGGCGTCGAGGGTGAAGTAGCCCGGTTTGTTTCTCATGCCCCAAGCTCGGGTGTAGCGCAGGCCGGCAGCCAGGGCCAAATACTCTGCGTCGTTGTCGAAGGAGACGACGGGGTTCGGTTGCGGGCTTCCTTGCTCGGTCAGCCGGCCGAGCTCGGCCATGCTCATTTCGGCGAGAGCCAGGGGAGCGAGGCGGTGGCGGCCGTCGCGGGTCAGGGGCAGGTCGTACGACGCCTCGTAAAAGAGGTTCACGACGGTGGAGTTCCGCTTTCCCCGCAGGGCGACGGGGGAGGAGCCGCTGCCGGCGGGGCCGATGATGAAGCGCTTGGTATCAAGTGCGCAAACGCCGATGCCGATGCCGGCCTTCCGGCGAAAGGCGCCCTGCCCCACGTCCGCCACGAGGTCAAAGTACCAGGAGTCGGCGCTGAGGGTCATGCCGGAGTTTTTCGCGCGGGCCGAACTCAGGGAAAGGTCGGCGCCAAGGGTGAGCGATGAGCTGAGTGCGCGAGCCGCAACGAGCATGAGTCCGCCGCTGCGGCTGTGGTAGTCCCCGTCGGCGCCGCGCCCGGCATGATGAGCGATGCTGCCGGTCAGCGTCAGGGCGACGGCGCACGGGTCAACCCAAGGCATGCGGCTGCCGTCCGTCAGGATGCTCGGCGAGATGCCGGCGCGCAGGGTGCCGATGCCGGTGCGCAGGTTTTGCATGTGCTCGCGCGATTCGTCGAGGAGGAGTTCGCTGAGCGAAGTGTAGCCGACGCAGACCGAGCCCGCCGCGGCGCTTGCGTCGCAGACCGGATTTTCACCCGTGGGAGGCACGAGCGACGCGCCGAAAGCGGCGGACCCCGCGCCGAAGTCGGCGGCCTGAGCTTGTGCGGGGCTCACGGCGGCGAGAGCCAAGCTCGCCAAGGAGCAGGCAAGGGTCAATCGGCGTTTCATGGTGAGTGGCGGTGAGGGCGGTGAAGGCTGTGTTGAGGGGAGTCCGGCGCGAGGCGCGGCCTCGGCGCGGCGCCATGCTAGCCCATCGCGGGCTCCGAGTCAAACCGTAAATCGACGTCGGTGGGCTATCGGAGCGGAAGCGGGGCTCGGGGGACTCCGCGGCTCGCCCTCTCCTTTTCGGCTCCGCCTCAGGCTTTTGAGCGGCAGAGCCGCCTTGCGTCCCGTCCGCGGGTGTCGCTAGCGGATGTCGTCCGCGGGTCTCGTTGGACGTCGGCGCGCGCTGCTGCAAAAACTCAGAGAGCCGAGTCTTGCGACTCGGCTCTCATTCGTCGGGCAAGCGGGATTCGAACCCACGACCCCTTGCACCCCATGCAAGTGCGCTACCAGACTGCGCTACTGCCCGTTCTGTGTACCTCTGGCCCCTTGAGGCCGTCGGCGGGGGAATTATACACGGCGTTTTTGTGGTTGTCAACACCTTTTTTTCGTGATACACTACTTTTGTCATGAAAAAAGTGAAAACAGCTGTTGTCGGTGCCAGTGGTTACACAGGCCAAGAGCTTCTGCGTATTCTGCTTCGCCACCGAGGCGTGGAGCTGGTTTGCGCGACGTCGCGCCAGTACGCCGGTCAGGAGCTCTGTGATGTTTTTCCCCGCTTCCGCCACGTACCCGGTGCGGATCTGAAGTTTACCGATTCGGACGTCGCGGCGATTGCGGCCACGGGCGCTGAGGCGGCCTTTCTCGCGCTGCCGCACGGCGTGGCGGCGGCCTATGCCCGCGGCTTGGTCGAGGCCGGGCTGCGCGTGATTGACCTTTCGGCCGATTTTCGTCTGAATGATCCCGCGGTGTATGAGGAGTTCTACGGCAAGGCTCATCCCGATGTGGAGCTGATGCAGGAGGCCGTCTACGGGATGCCGGAGCGCCATCGCGAGGCGATCGAGAAGGCTCGCATCGTGGGCTCTCCGGGCTGTTACCCGACGAGCATCATTCTGCCGCTGGCTCCGCTGCTGCGCGAGGGGCTTCTGCTGCCCGACGACATCGTCGTCAACAGCGGGAGCGGTGTGTCCGGCGCAGGCCGCAAAGCCGATATCGCTTACAACTTCTGCGAGTGCAATGAGAATATGCACGCTTATTCCCTGCCCCGCCACCGCCATCTCTCGGAGATTGAGCAGGAGCTCTCTCTCGAGGCGGGTGCCAAGGTGGTGATTACGTTTACGCCGCATCTGATGCCGGTCAATACCGGGATTCTGACGACGACGGTGGCCAAGCTGGCTCCCGGCGCGACGGCGGAGGCGGTCGGCGCCTGCCTGCACCGCGCCTACGACGGGGCTCCCTTCGTCCGCCTGATGGGCGAGAATAAGCCCGCCGAGACGAAGTACGTGACGCGCACGAATTTCGTGGATATCGGCTGGTCGGTCGACGCGCGCACGCATCGTCTGGTGCTGATGAGCGCGGAGGACAACGTGATCAAGGGGGCCGGCGGTCAGGGTGTGCACGCCTTCAATGTGATGTTCGGGTTCGATGAGACGGAGGGTCTCTGGCTGATCTGAGGGTCAGGTTTTCACCGAGCACGACCGGCGGCTGTTCCGCCGGTCGTCTTTCGTTTTGTCATGCCGTTTTGCCATGCAGCCGATTCTGCTGATTGTCGACGATGAGAAGTCGACGCGCGATGTCCTCAGCCAAGCGCTCGAAGATGATTATGAGGTGTACGCCGCCGCCAACGGCAAGGCGGCGCGCGCCATCATGGAGAGCGAGCCGGTGGATCTGCTGCTGACGGATCTGCGCTTGGGCGGTGAGAGCGGGATGGATCTCATCGACTTTGCCTGCGGCCTCTCCAAGCCGCCGACCTGCATCATGATGACGGCCTACGGCAGCGATGATACGGCTGCCGAGGCGCGCCGCCACGGCGCCTACTACTTCGTGACCAAGCCGCTGAACCTCGATGAGGTGGAGCTGCTGCTCAAGCGCGCGGCGCACACGCGGCAGCTCGAGGCGCAGAATCGCGAGCTGGAGACGCAGCTGCACCCCGACGGCGGGCTGGATGCGATGCTGGGCGACAGCCCGCAGATGCAGGCCATCTTCAACAGCATCCGCCGCGTGGCGCCGACGACGGCAACCGTGCTCATCGAGGGCGAGAGCGGCACGGGCAAAGAGCTGGTGGCGCGCGCCATTCACCGCCTTTCCGGCCGCCCGAGCCGCAAGTTTGTCGCGGTCAACTGCGCGGCGCTCTCGCCGCAGCTGATGGAAAGCGAGCTGTTCGGCCACGAACGCGGCGCTTTCACCGGGGCGGCTCAGCGCCGCATCGGCCGCTTCGAGGAGGCGAGCGGCGGGACGATTTTTCTCGATGAAATCGGCGAGATAGACATGCCGACGCAGGTGAAGCTGCTGCGCGTGCTCAGCGAGCGCACGATTGAGCGCGTGGGCAGCAATGTGCCCGTAGCCGTGGATGTGCGGGTGGTGGCCGCGACGAACCGCGATCTGGAGCAGATGGTGCGCGAGGGCAGCTTCCGCCTCGATCTGTATCAGCGGCTCAACGTGATTGCGATCCACATGCCGCCGCTGCGGGAGCGAACGGGAGATTTGGTTCTGATGGCCAATGCCTTCGTGCAGGAGCTCAGCGCCCAAAACAATCGGGCGCCGATGAGTCTGAGCCGCCCCGCGCTCGATCTGCTGCTGCGCTACCGCTGGCCGGGCAACGTGCGCCAGTTGCGCACGGCCATCGAGCACGGCGTGGTCATGGCCACGGGCGACAGCATCAAACCCGAAGATTTGCCCGACTACCTCAGGGCAGATGCCGACGGAGCCGGAGCCGACCCCGGCGGAGCCGGTCGCCATGACCTCCCTGCCGAGCCTGCCTCAGCCGCTCAGCCCCCCGCCTCGTCCTCCGAAAGCGCGACAAAGCCGCACTTTAGGCTTGAATTTCTCCCCGATTTGAACTTACAATGGGTGGAGCGGCAGGTCATCCTGCTCGCGCTCGAGCGCACGCGCGGCAATCGAACGGAGGCGGCGCGGCTGTTGGGCATCAACCGGCGCACGCTGCAGCGCAAGATGGCCGAAGCTCCCGATCTCTTCAGCACTTATCTCAAAGACTCATGACTCAGCATCCGGAATCATCGCGAAAGTCTTCGGTGAAAAGCAACAAGGCCTTCATCAGCATTCGCATCATTCTGGCGGTGCTGATGCTACTGCTCTGCGGCACGCGCCTCTTCATCACTTTCGACGGCCTCGGGCACGCCTCGGTCATGAATCAGGCGCAGATCGCCCGCAACCTCGCGCAGGGCAACGGCATGACGTCGCTCTGGACGAGCCCTCTCGACCTGATCAAAGCCAATAAGGTAGCCGAACAGGAGGCTCTGGCCAGCGGGGAGCCCGATGCCAAGCCCGTGGTCGATCTGGCGCACTTCCCGAACATTCACGAGGCTCCCCTCAACATCTGCTTCATGGCCGTCGCACTTCGCCTGACGGGCTATCACGATTTCTACGCCAAGCGTGCGGAGCTCGAGGCCGAGCAGCGTTTGACGCACGGCAATTATCCGGGCGACCGCGTGATTGCCGCCACCAGCACCATCTTTTTCATGCTCTCGATGGTGCTCGCCTACCTGCTCATCACGAGGCTCTTCGACGAAGCCATCGCCGCCTCGGTCGTGCCGCTGATTCTCTGCAATGAGACGATGCTGAACTACGCGGTCAGCGGGCTGCCTCAGCCGCTGATGGCCTGCTGCCTGCTCGCGGCGCTTCACTTCCTGCTCACGGCTATCAGGCTCAGGGATCAGGACAAGGATTTCAACCGTCGGCAGCCGCTGCTGAAGAAGCCGCACGTCTGGGTGATGCTCAGTTTCGTCTGCATGGGCTTCATGACGCTGGCAGGCTGGAGTGCGGCTTGGGGAGTCGTGGGGCTGGCTCTCTTCTGCTTGGCGTATTTCCGCCGAGGTGTTGTCTATGCCTTCGCCGGCCCGATCGTCGTCTTTCTGATGTGTTACTTCGTGGCCGCTGCGCAGCTCGGCCTGTACAACGGCGTCATTCAGTATTACTTCTTCTGCGCAGCAGACTGCTTGGGCGGGAGCGGCACGGCTGATGCGCTTCGAACCGGGCTCGACTCCGCCTCTCCCGTCAATGACTCCGGTTTCTTGCTGCGACTGCTCGGCTATACCTTCGGTCAATTCGGCAACACGGTTGCCGTTATGGGCGGCATCTTCGCGGCGGCCTTCTTCTTCCTCGCACTCTTCCACCGATACAACCGCAGCGAAGTGGAGGGCTTCAAGTGGGCGGCCATGCTCATGTGGAGTCTTTGCGCCCTCGGCATGGCCATGACCGCCGGAGCTGAGGCGTATGCCGAGACGCAACTGCAAGTGCTCTTTCTGCCCGTTTTCTTGGCCTACGGCATAGCGCTGGTCTACAACTTTGTTGTCAAGGCCGGCATTTCGACCAACATCAACCGCGCGCGCGGGTTCGCCTTCTTTCTGCTCTTCGCCGTATGCTGCGGACCCTTCATTTCACAGCTCCACACGGCCGTCGTCACGGCAGTCAGGTTGCAGGATCACGGTTTGGTCAAGTTCCCGCCCTACTACCCGCCCGCTCTCTACGGGCGAACCGAGCTGCGCAGCGCGAACAAATTGCGACCCGGCCTCGTCGACCTGACGCCCCCGCAGGACGTCATTGTCACCGACCAGCCTTGGGCCGTGGCATGGTATGCCCAGCGCCGCGCCGTCTGGCTGCCGAAGTCCGTGGAGACCTTCAACACCGTGTCTGACATCGTGCAAAACGCCGGGCTGAAGATCAGCGGCATTCTCATGACTCCCACCACGCAGGCTATCTCCGGCCAAGGGCTCTACGCCCTCAACGGCGAGATGGGCGAGTTCGCGCCGCTGGCTCTGGAAACGCATGTCTTATTGATTGCGCCCGAGCGCAACATCCGCCTCAGCGACCTCTTCACCCAGCCCGCCTCGAGCAAAGAAAAGACAGCCTCACCGCTGGGCGCCATTGTCTCGTCCGGCGGCAGATTCCCCCGCATGTCTCTGCTCTTCGGCACGCACTACATTCTCTACACCCCCGCCGAGTAAGCCCGTCTGTTGCCCCCCATGAGTTCACGCCCCTCAAAAAACAAATCGCTGAGTTTCGAGCAAGCCACCTCTAGGCTGGAGGAAATCGTCGCCCGCCTCGACAATCCCCAAACCGGGCTTGAGGAAACGATTGCCCTGGTGGCCGAAGGCTACGAGCTGAAGCGAAGCTGCAAGCGCATGCTCGCCGAGGCCGAGTTGAAAATCAAACAGCTTGAAACCCGACAGGAGGATGAGCCGGAGGCAAAGCCGGAAGCCGAGGCTCCCGCTGCACGCCGCGACCTTGCATCTCAAGACGACGACCATGGATTCCGCCTCTTCTAAGTCCCTGCTGGAGTCCCTACAGTCGCCGAGCGACCTCAAAAAACTCCCCGAAGACCAGCTACCCCGGCTGGCCGCCGAGATTCGCCGCTTTCTCATCGAAGTCCTCTCGGAAACAGGCGGCCACTTGGCGCCCAACCTCGGCGTCGTCGAACTGACCATCGCCCTGCATCGCATCTTCACGACGCCGAGAGACAAGATTCTCTTTGATGTCTCGCACCAGAGTTACATTCACAAATTGCTGACGGGACGCGCCGGACGCTTCCGCACGCTCCGGCAGTTCGGCGGGCTCTCGGGCTTTTCGAAGCGAGCCGAATCCGAGCACGATGCCTACGGTGCCGGCCACGCGGGCACGGCTCTCTCGGCGGGGCTCGGCATGGCTGCTGCGCGAGATCTGGCGGGCGATGACTATGACGTGGTCGCCGTGGTCGGCGACGGCTCCTTTGGCTGCGGCACGACGCTCGAGGGTCTCAACAACATCTCGACGACGACCAAAAAGTTTATCCTCATCCTCAACGACAACGAGTGGAGCATTGACAAAAACGTCGGCGCGCTCTCCCGCTACTTCAGCAAGCTGCAGGAGACGGAGACCTACGAATGGCTGCGCCGCCGCACGCGGCAGGTGATTGAGACCATCGCCGGCAAGCGCGCCCGGGAGCAGGCCTCGCGCCTCGTGCACGCGGTTCGCGGGCTCATTTCTCCGCTGAGTTTCTTCCAAGAGCTGGGGCTGACCTATTACGGGCCCATCGACGGGCACAACATCAAGCGGCTCGAGGCTGTTCTGCGCGCGGCGCGCAGCCGCAAAGAGCCGGCCATCATTCACATCATCACCGAAAAGGGGCGCGGCTACGCTCCCGCCCGGTCAGATCCCGCCAAGTTCCACGGCATCGGTCGCTACAACATCGCCAACGGCGCCACGGCTGCGGGAGGGCTGACGTATTCTCAGGCTTTCGGACAGACGCTCGCGCAGCTGGCCAAGGAGGATCCGCGCATCACGGCCATCACCGCCGCCATGCCGAGCGGCACCGGGCTGAGCATCTTCAGGGAACACTACCCCCGCCGTTTTTACGATGTCGGCATTGCCGAGGAGCACGCTCTGCTCTTCGCCTGCGGGCAAGCCTGCATGGGGCAGCGCCCCTTTGTCGCCGTCTATTCGACCTTCATGCAGCGGGCGGTCGATATGATCCAGCACGATGCTGCGCTGCAGCGCCTGCCCGTGCGGCTCTGCATGGATCGGGCCGGGCTTTCGCCCGACGACGGCCCGACGCACCACGGTCTCTTCGACATCGCCATGCTGCGCTGCATTCCCGATCTGGTGATGATGCAGCCCAAGGACGAAGCCGAGCTGGCCTGCATGCTGCGCACAATGCAGCAGACGGACGACGTGCCCAGCGCCATTCGTTACCCGCGCGGTTCGGGCGAAGGGGTGCCGATGCCCGAGCACCCGGAGGCGCTGCCCATCGGCAAGGCCGAGCTGCTGCAGCGCGGGGAGGACGGCGGCGTCTGTCTCGTCGCGCTGGGCAACATGAACAGCGTCGCCCTCGCCGTGCGTTCTCTTCTGGCGGCGAACGGCATGGCCGCGACCTGCATCAACGCGCGATTCATCAAGCCGATCGATGCCGACATGCTCTGCGCTGAGGCCGCCCGCCACCGCTTGGTCGTGACGCTCGAAGACCACGTCGTCGACGGCGGCTTCGGCTCAGCCGTACTCGAATTGCTCAGCGAGCGGGATTGCCGCACGCCCCTGCTGCGCGTCGGCTGGCCCGGCCGCTTCATCGAGCACGGCAGCCTCGAGAAACTGCGGGAAAAATACGGTCTGACGCCTCAGGCCATTGCCGAGCGCATCATCGCGAAGCTCGAGTCGCTGCGCTGAGCTCGGTGTTGCGCGCTTCATCCCATGCAGACCGACCGCGGCAGCATTGTGCACCTCAGCCCGCTGGGCGAAAACGGGCTCATTGTGACGTGGGTCACGGCCGCTTCCGGCCTGCTGAAAACTGCGGCTCGCGACGCCCGCAAGCCGGGCAGCGACATGGCCGGGCGCATCGATCTCTTTCACGAATGCGAGCTGCTCTACGCCCCCTCGACCAAGGGGGATCTGCATGCCCTGCGGCAGATCAGCCTAGTCGACCCGCGCCTCGCGCTGCGGCGCAGCTTGAACAAACTGCGCCTCGCTTCCTACATGGCCAGGCTCATGATGAGCACGCTGGAGACAGGCGACGGAGATCCGGCCTGGCACCTGCTGATGAAAGGTGCGCTCGACTACCTCTGCGAGCACGAGCCCAAGGCTGCCGTCCTGCGCCATTTCGAGAAGAGGTTGGCGCAACTGCACGGGCTCTACGTCCCAGAATCGGGGGCGCACCAAGCCCTGCTGCTGCACTTTCACCGCCTGCCGAGCGGCAGAGACGCGCTGCTGGAAGCCCTGAGCACGCACCGCTGAGCAGCCTGCCCGCTGAGCAACCGCCCATTGAGCAGCCTGCCCATTGAGCAGTCCGACCACTGAACAGCCCGCAGAGCAGCCGCCCGCTGAGCAGCTGCCCCGCTGAACAACCCGCCCACCGAGCACCGTCCTTCTCGGGCGAAGCGCAGCGGAAGCTGAAAGCGGGCTGCATGAAACACGCAACATCCGCCTCCTCCCGGGATCTGATGACGGATAGACTTTCCGACTCGCCAAGGGAGTGGTGCGCGTGTATAATGCCGGACATGGATGAGATACTCAACTCCCTCGATGAGCTTCGGACGCACCCGATGACGCACGCCGTGCTCATCGCGTTGATTTTTCTGTGCATCGGCATCGTCGTCTCCAAAATCATTGGGCGCATCCTCGACTCGATTATCAGAGCCAAAAGGATCCCGAAGCGCGTGGGGATTCTGCTGCGAAAAACGCTGGTCTTCATCGTATGGCTCATTGTGGTGACGCAAGCGCTGCACATGATGGGCATCAACCTCGTGAGCATTCTGGGCGCAGCGGGCGTGGCCGGCGTGGCCATCGGCTTTGCCTCTCAAACGGCTCTGAGCAACATCATCAGCGGTGTCTTCCTGCTCACGGAGCGCACCATCAAGGTCGGCGACTACGTGCGCGTCAATGATCAGGAGGGCACGGTGACCGAAATCAAGCTACTCTCCATCACCCTGCGCAAGGCGGACAATTCGCTGGTGCGCGTTCCCTGCGAGATGCTCATCAAGACGCCCATCGTCAACATCACCAGCAGCCCGTTGCGCCGCTGCGACCTCGACCTCGGCGTCGACTATGCCAGCGACCTGATGCAGGTGCGCCGCGTGATTCTCGATGTTTTCCGCGAGCAGCAGCTCATCGCCAACGATCCCGTGCCCGCCATTCAGTTCAGCAGCTTCGCCGACAGCTCCATCAATCTGCACATCGGCGCTTGGTGCAAGACCGAAGACTACCACGCAGCCCGCTACGCACTGGCCAACGCACTGCTCGTCGCCTTCAGGCGCGAGGGCATCAACATTCCCTTCCCCGTGCGCACCCTGCTCATGCAGGAAGCCGCGAGCCCCGCACCGAAGCCGCAGGACGAAGCGGCCAAGGGCGTCGCCTGAAATTTGAGTCGCAAACCCTGCGACTCGACGCTCTCGGCATTTCTCCGCGGCCTCCCCATCCCCGCACCGACGAGCCTGACCGAACACAACAACAACAAAGCAGACCCGCCTTGCCGGCGGGTCTGCTTTGTTTGATGGGGAAATGAATCCGAGGAGGTTCATCAGAACCCCGCCCCGGCGGGGACTCAAGCCTCGGCAGGAGCCTCAGCAGCGGGAGCCTCGGCCTCAGCAGCGGCCTCAACCGTCACCTTGGCGTTGCGGCCCAGAAGGTCGAGCACCTTGGAGGTGATGATCGAGAGGCGGATACCCGTCATGCGGTTCTCGCGCTGCAGCTTGCGGATGAAGGACTTGATATTTTTCTCACGCGCCTGCTGAGCCATGTTCGAGATAGCGTTGAGCATCTCGGCGTCGGAAGCGACGACGTGCTCGCGGCGGGCGATCTCCTGCAGGGCGAAATAGACGCGCAGATTGCGCTCCGTCTCAGCCTTGCAGCTCTCGCGCAGAGCGTCCATATCCTTGGCGGCGTTGTAATCACCGGCCTGAATGGAAGCGTAGAGCTTGCGCTGCACCGTATTTTCATTTTCGCGCTCAACGAGCTCGGCAGGCAGCGAGAAGCTGAGCTGATCGGCGAGCTTCTCGGAAATCTGATCGGCCTTGGCCTCCTCGATATTGCGCTCCTTGGCGGACTTGAGGTTCTCGCGAACGAGGTCGCGAATCTCATCCATCGACTTGCCCGGCAGAGCACCGGCAAACAGATCGGGAGAAACCTCGGGCACGCGCTTCTCGCGAACCTCCTTGACCGTGCAGGAGAAGAGCACCTCCTTGCCGGCCAGCTCGGAAATCGGGAAATCCTCCTTGAGCGTCACCGCCACATCCTTGCTCTCGCCGGCGGAAAGACCCGTGAGACCCTCAGCCAGACCGGGCAGGAACTGATCGCCGTCCAGAGACAGCCAATGGCCCTCGCGACCCTCCATGAAACCGATCGGCTTGCCGCAGAACTCGGCCGTGGGCTTGCCCTCAACCGTCGTCTTGAAATCAATAACGGCAATATCACCGGCGGCGCCGGCGCGCTCAACCACCTCGTGCGTCGCGGAAGCCTCAGCGTATTTCCGAAGCTGCTCATCGACCTCATCCTCGCTCACCTCGGAGGACGGCACCGTCACCTCCACGCCCATGTACTCAGGCAGCTCGAACTCCGGAACAATCGTCAGCGACGAGGTCAGCGTGCAAGAGCCATCCTCCTGCACAGAAAGCTCGGGAGTACCGAAGTCAAGCACCTTGAGATCAGGATTCTCATCGAGAGCCTTCTCCTGAATATCAGACTTGAGACGGTAGTCGAGCTCCTCCTTGATCATCTCAGCATAGCGCTTGGCCACAACGCTCTTGGGAGCCTTGCCGGGGCGGAAGCCGGGAATGCGGGCACTCTTCATGTAGGAGCTGATGATGTCGTTTTTGACGGCAGACACCTCATCAGCGGGAACGGCGGCATTGAGCGTTGCCTGGCAATCGCTTGTCTTATTGATGGTGATATCCATGATATGTAGGAATTAGAAGTGGTGAAAAACGCCGCGGCATTCTACAGCATTTGAGTACAAAATGCAAGCGTGGAGTGATGCATGACGTTTTTTCCCGCGCCGAGAATCGGGATACGGCGAGCCCCGAGGCCATGTGAACAGCGCCGCGAGCGCGCTGCAAAGCCCGCGGATCCCTCACAGCTGGGCCCAGACCTCGGGCGAGCAGCGCGGGCAGGCCTCGACCCAGTGTCCCGGCGAAATCTCAATGAGAGGAGGCCTCTGCACGAGCTCCTCGGCGGGCACGCCCGTTCGCTGGCAAAAGCGGCAGCCCTGCACCAGCTCCGAGAGGGCCGGCACCGTGCCCGGAATCGTCGGCAGGGCGCTCTTGGGCGGCAGATCGAGGCGCGGGGTCGCGGCCAGCAAAGCCTTCGTGTAAGCGTGGCAAGGCGCGGCAAAGAGCTCGCAAACCTCCGCCTCTTCGACGATGCGCCCGGCATACATCACCACGACGCGGTCGCAATTTTGGGCGATGACCCCCAGATCGTGCGTGATGAGCAAAACCCCGGCATGCAGCGTCTCGCGCAACTCGCGAATCAGAGATAAAATCTGCTGCTGCACCGTCACGTCGAGAGCCGTCGTCGGCTCATCGGCAATGATGAGATCGGGGCGACAGGCAAGCGCCATGGCGATGACCACGCGCTGGCGCATTCCGCCGGAAAGGGAGTGGGGATAATCGTTGATGCGCTGCTCGGGGTCGGGCATGTGCACGACATTGAGCAGGCGCAGCGTCTCCGTCCACGCCGTGGTCGCAGACATATCCGAATGCAGCATGAGCGTCTCGGCAATCTGGTCGCCGATCGTGCGAACCGGATTGAGAGCCTGCATCGGCTCCTGAAAGATGAAGCCCATCCGCCCGCCGCGCAAGTGCTGCAACTCGCGCGCATTCATCTTGAGCACATCGCGCCCGTCAAACAGCACCTCGCCCTGCAGAATGCGCCCCATGGGCTGCGGCAGAAGGCGAGCCAAGCTCAGCGCCGTCACGCTCTTGCCGCATCCGCTCTCGCCGACAATGCCCAGACACTCGCCGCGGCTCAGAGAAAAACTCACATCATCAACGGCCGTGTGCCGCTCGCCGTCCGCCTCGAACGCAATCGAGAGGCGGTGCACGTCCAGCAGGGTCTCGGGGGGTCTTTTCATGGGGTCGGAATCAGGGATAACTACTCGGGGAGCGCGATGTCGTAGAGAACCTCGGGGAAACTCTCCCCGGCGGCCCGAGCTCGCAGCGTCTCGTCCCGCTTCTGCTCGTCAATCCAATAGAGATGGCTGTCGAGCGGGTCGTAGTAGCGCGGCGGGCAGAAGCGGCACTCCGGCTCATCGGGCCAGCACACCCAGCGCCACTGGGCAAAACGCGCAAAGCGGCAATGCCAGCCGGGCACCCAGCAATAGGTCTGAGCAATCAGCTTCTGCACGTGGTGGTGAGCCGCAACCGCCTCCTGCTGCGTCTTGGCCTTCAGGCAGGACAAAATCGCCCGATCCAGCTCAGGCGAACACGTCGCCGTAATGTTCGACGTACCGCGAACCACGGAGCCGTCGCGCGAGCAAGCGTAGGACGAGAGGAATAAAGGTGCGGGATTGGGCAGCGGGGGCGAAAAACCCCACGAGAAGATGGAGGCCTGCACCTGCTTGTTCATCACTTTGGTGTAAAAAACCGTGTCATCCATCGTCTCGAAACGCAGATCCAGCCCGCAGCGGGCAGCATCCTCGCGCAGCAGGCTCATGCAGGTCGAGAAGAGGGGGTCGACGCGCGAGCTCACCACCAGCTGCAGGCGCTCGCCGCGATCGTTGTGCAGAATACCGTCGGAGCCCTCATGCCTGAACCCGGCCGCCGCAAAGCAGTCGCGCGCTCGCTGCGGCGAATACGGCAACGCGCGGATGCTGCCGTCACTGTACTCGCCGAAGCCCTCGAAGAAAGACCCCGAGCGGCTGTAATCACCGCGAAACACCGTCTCAATCACCTCCTGCACATTCAGCGCATAGGCGATGCCCTGGCGCAGCTTGCGCGAGCGCAGCATCGGGTACGAACAGTTCAGGTAAATACCCAGACTGTTGCGCGGCCAGATGTTGTTGAAATGCACGCGCTGAATGTACCCGCGGTGCACGGCCTCCGTCTCGAGCTCTTCGTACCAGACATCGGGCTCGAGCACTTGGCAGACATCCAGCTCGCCGACGCGGAAGAGCTCGCGCAGCTTGGAGGGCTCGGCAATGAACGAGTAGACGATGCGATCGACGTTGCAGCTGTAGCGCGTGTAGCGGCGCTCAGCAGCCCACCAATCGGGCACCCGCTCCAGTTCAAGGCGGCTCCCCATCACCAAGGCGTCGGGGTCAATGCGGTAGCCCCCCGTCGTCGGCACGGGGCGCCACTGGTAACGCCGAGCGTAGTCCGGCCCGAACTCGGCGTAAAACGACGTGCAGCACGACGGGACAACCGCATAATAGGGCGCAAGCGGCCGCAGCGAGGCCAGTGTCACCGCCAGAATGCGATCGCTATAAATGGTGATGCGGGCAAAATTCGACAGATAAAAGTCGCGGTAAAAAGGCTCGGCGCAGAACTCCGAGGTGCGCACAAAGAGCGAGGTCACGAAGTCGCGGGTCGTCAGCGGAGCGCCGTTGGAGAAACGCGCTTCGGGATCGAGGTGAAAATACACCGTGCGTCCGTCGGGGGAGACGGCCCAGCGATCCGCGGTTCCGGGGATGATGCGCCCCGTGGCCGGGTGAAGCCTCACAAGGGGGATATCGAGGTCATCGTAGATGTAGCGGCGCGTTGCGTTGGTACTGTTCGGGCCGAACACGCGCAGCGTCGTCGGGAAAGACCGGCGGATCGCCATGCGCATCACACCGCCCTTCCGAGCCTTCGGGCTGCCGAGCTCGGGCTCGTCGGAGCCGTCCTCCCAGACCAAATCCTCAGGCAGATCCCTCGAGTCGGCAAACACGAGATACGCGCCCAGTCGGCGGCGGTGCAGCAACTCGCGCAGTTCCTCGCGCAATCGCTCCGCTTGCAGCGCACGCCGACGGCGGCTCTCGACGCGCGAAGAGCGGTGCAGCACAGGCTCGATGGCCAGCAGCGCCAGCTGACGAAACCGCGATTCGCAGGCCTTGAGCAAATAATCCTCCGCCTCGCGGTTCCAGCGCTCGCAAAAGCCGCGGAATCCGGGCGGCATGCGCCAGAGCAGCGCATAATCCGGCACCCCGTCCTGCGGCGCGAAGCCCTCCTGCATCGCCTCATCGCGCGGCGCCTTCCAATCGGGTCCCTCCGAGCGCGGCTCGCCGTCGCAGGCGCAGACGAGCAGCGCCAGCCACAAAGCCAGCAGCCTCCCTGCGGCACGGCTCAGCAACCCGCTTGCAGGCGGGGAGCAGCGGCCTTCGTCGGGCATCGGATCAGGGGCGGAAAGAGCAAACATGGCGGATCAAAACGAGCAAGAAGACAGAGAAAGCACAGCGTCACTCGTAGTAACAGTGGCGACGCGGGTCGCAGACCTCGCGCACGGCCTCACCGATGAAAGTCACCAACAGCAGCGTCAGCACCAGCGCCGTGAAAGCGCAGGAGACCAGCCACGGTGACGACAGGCGGCTGAGTCCCTCGTTGAGCAGGCGCCCCCAGCTCGCGCAGGTATCCGGCACGCCGAAGCCGAGGTAGTCGAGCGACGCGAGCGACAAGATGACTCCCGCCACGCTGAAGGGCGCCAACGTCACCACGATGCTCGTGAGATTGGGCAGGATGTGTCGGCGCATGATGTGCAGCGGCCCCGCGCCCATCACGCGGGCGGCGGCCACGTACTCGCGCGTTTTTTCGCGCAGAGCGGCCGCACGGACGAGGTAGGACATGTGCATCCAGCCCAGCAGCGAAAGCAGGGAGAGCATCAGAAACATCCCTCGCCAAGCCGACGGCACGAGGTCGGAAATCACCATCACCACAAACAGGAAGGGCAGCTGGCAGAGAATCTCAATCATGCGCTGCGAGAATAAATCAAACTTGCCGCCGAAGTACCCCATGAGCATCCCCATCGTCAGACCGATGGCAAAGGTCACGGGCAGGTAAAAGAGAGCCGCCTTGATGTTGACCTGCAAACCGCCGTAGAGATACGCCAGCATATCCGTCCCCTGCGCCGTCGTACCCAGCAGGTGGTCGCCCGTGAGCGGAGGCGCCGGGTGGTAGTGCACGCGCACCGGCGGTCGGCTCTCGGCCTCGCGCAGGAAGTCGTCCGCGTCACCTTCGCCGACGTAGCGGTAATCGAGCCGTCGGCCTTGCTCGTAGTGGGCGCTGTAGACCTCGCGACGCTCCGCATTCCAGCCGCGTGCCAGCCCGTCGGGCAGGCCGCGGCGGTAGCGCAGGCGCAGGCAAACCTGCCCTTCCTCATCGAGGCGGCAGGCTTGGCCGTCGATCGGCTCGCCGCCGACGGAGCAGAGCAAGCCGTCGCGCATCTCCAGCTCCTCGACGGGGAAGGGCGCGGCATCCATCGTCGGGTCATAGGGGACAAGGGGCATGATCACGCAGTCGGGCATCCCGGGCTCGCCGGCACATTCGGCCAGCTTGCGGTAGGCCGCCTCGGCATGAGCCTCCTCACCTTTCAGCCCGAAGACCTCACCGGGAATCACCGCGCGCGTAAAAGCCGGGAAATACCACCGGCCGTCGCAGCTCACAAACAGGGCACGTTTGCCCACAAGGCACTGGTCGAGCGCCGCCAGCAGCATCAGCGCACCCAGCAGCAGCAACGACCAGTAGCCGCGCCTCATCGAGCGAAATCGCGCCAGGCGGCGCCGATACTCCGGCGGCAGGCGCAGGCTGTGCTCCGAGCGCATCAGCAAGTAGCTTCCGACCCCGAAGAGCAGCAGCATCGCCAGCCAGCCGAACCAGTGCAGCGCCCCCTCGTCCGGAGCCGTCAGAAACTGCAGGTACCCGGGCACGGCATCCGCCGACAAGCCGAGGAAAGGCAGCTCGCGGCTCACCGTGAAGGGCCAGGAAATCGTCGGCAGCAGCCAGCCGCACAGCTCGGCGGTGCCGCCCAGCAGGGCGGCAAGCATCAGGAGAGCGGCGAGGATGTTCTTTTTCATGCAGCAGAATCAACAAGTAACAAGCAGTGCAGCGTCAATCGAAACGAATGCGCGGATCGACCAAGGCCACCAGAAGGTCAGAGAGCAAATTGCCGATGATGATGAGCGTTGAACTGACCAGAAGCGTTCCCATAATCAGCGAGTAATCCTTATCCATCAGCGCGCGATAGCTCAGCAGCCCGAAGCCCTGAATATCGAACACGCGCTCAATGAGCACCGAGCCGCACACCATCGTCGCCACCACCGAGCCCAGCGTGGAAGCAATGGGGATGAACGCGTTGCGGAATGCGTGGCGCAGCACGGCGCGGCGAAACGGCACGCCCTTCGACACCGCCGTGCGAACGTAGTCGGCCGAGATCTGCTCCATGAGGCTATTCTTCATCATCATCGTCGTCACGGCGAAGGAGGAAACCACGTAGCAGCTCAGCGGCAACACCGTGTGCATGAACAAATCCTTCGCCTGATCCCACAGCCCCATGCGATCAAAATCCGGACTCGTCAGCCCGTAGAGCGGGAACCACTCCAAACGCGCCCCCAGATACACCAGCGCCAGAGCCCCCAGCGCGAAGCCCGGCACCGCGTAGCCGACAAAGATGAGCACACTGGTGATGCTGTCCGTGAGCCGCTTGTGCGTCAGCGCCTTGAGGATACCCAAGGGCACGCTCACCGCATAGGTCAGAATCGCCGCCAGCGCCCCCAGATAGAGAGAAACGGGCAAATACTCAGCCATCATCGCCGTCACCGGCTCGTTGTACTTGTAGGAGCGGCCGAGATTGCCCTGCAACAAGCCGTCGAAAGCCTCGCGGTAGGCAGCGACGCGCCACCGCCTGCATTCGGGGCTCCGCTCGCGCATCGCGATCGCGGCTTCGTCTTGCACGCGGTTGCGCTGCGCCCAGCGCCGAGCGCGGTCGCGGGGGGACTCGAGCTCGAAGCACCAGCCTTCCTCCTCAATCCATTCCTCACCGGGCAGCACCACCTCGTCCTCGCGGCGCGACACCTTCAGCAGCGTTGCCTCGCCCGACGAGCGCAGCAGAGTCAGCGATGCCTCTCCTCCCTGCTCGGGCAGCTCGGCGCGCGTGAGCGCAATCTTGCGCGGCATGAGCCCCAGCCACTGCAAATACGCGCGCCACATCGGTTCGCGGAGGTTGAAGAGATCCTCCAAGCGCTCCATATCGTCTTCCGTCAGCGCCGCGCTCGCCGGAGCATTGCTCGCCTTGTCACCGGAGAGCGAACCCATGGCCTGCTCCTGCAGCATGCGCTCCACCGGCCCGCCGGGCACCATGCGCGAGAGGCAGAAGACAACGAAGGTGATTCCCAGCAAAGTCAGGGGAATCAGCATCAGACGTCTGAGCAGGTAGCGGCGCATTTCTTCAAGGCTATTCTAGCGTTTCGCCGAAGCCATAGCAAGCACGAGTTGCACTCAAGCGCTCATCATCCCCCTGTTTTGAAGAGATGAAGCGCGCGCAAACGTCACTCAACACAGCACACTAAGGCTATGAACAAACACATCGACACCGACTCCACAAGCATCTTCGGTGCGGCAGACGTCGCCCGTCCCCTGCCCGTCAACGAGATTCCCGAGCGCTCCATGCGCCCTGAGGACGCCTACCAGCTCATCAAGCAGGAGCTGCTGCTCGACGGCAACGCCCGGCAGAACCTCGCCACCTTCTGCCAGACATGGGACGAAGACCAGGTTCGCCGCATCATGGATCTGAGCATCAGCAAAAACCTCATCGACAAAGACGAATACCCCCAGAGCGCCGACATCGAACAGCGCTGCGTGCGCATGCTCGCCAAGCTCTGGAATGCCCCCGCGGGCGCCACCCCCATCGGCTGCTCCACCATCGGCTCGAGCGAAGCCTGCATGCTCGGCGGTCTCGCCGCTCTGCACCGCTGGCGAGCCCGCCGCAAAGCCGCCGGGAAACCCTGCGACATGCCGAACCTCGTCTGCGGCCCCGTGCAAATCTGCTGGCACAAATTCTGCCGCTACTGGGACGTCGAAATTCGCGAAGTTCCCATGCGCCCCGGCCAATACTGCATGAGCGTTGAAGACATGCTCAAGCGCGTCGATGAGAACACCATCTGCGTCGTCCCCACCTTCGGCGTCACCTACACGGGCCAGTACGAATTCCCCGAACCCATTTGCCGAGCCCTCGACCAACTCGCCGCGCAGGGCGGCCCCGACGTCGACGTGCACGTCGATGCGGCCAGCGGCGGCTTCCTCGCGCCCTTCCTTGCGCCCGACATCCTCTTCGACTTCCGCCTGCCGCGCGTCAAATCCGTCAGCGCCAGCGGCCACAAATACGGCCTTGCCCCGCTGGGCTGCGGCTGGGTCGTCTGGCGGGACACCAAAGAAATGCCCGAGGAACTGACCTTCGCCGTCAACTACTTGGGCGGCAGCATTCCGACCATCGCCATCAACTTCTCGCGCCCCGCCGGCCAGATCATCGCGCAGTACTACGACTTCGTGCGCCTCGGCAAAGAGGGCTATCGCGCCATCCAGCAAGCCTCGTACGACGTTGCCGCCTCCATCGCCAAGGGCATCGCCGCCATGGGCTCCTTCGAGTTCATCAGCACGGGCGACCCGCGCACGGACATCCCGGCCGTCTGCTTCTTCATGAAGGAGGGCTACGACCCGGGTTACAATCTCTTTGAGCTCTCGGATCGCCTTCGCGTGCGCGGCTGGCAGGTGCCGGCCTTCACCCTCACCGGAGAAGCCAACCACATCGTCGTCATGCGCGTGATGGTCCGGCAGGGCTTTGCCGCCGACATGGCGCAGTTGTTGCTCGACGACATCAGGCGAGCCATCGACTTTCTGTCGCAGCACGCACCGGCACGGCACCTCAAGGAATCTGAAGTCCCGTCCTTCAAGCACACTTGATGCACCGCGGTCGAGCGCGCCGCACAGAACAAGCGGCGCAGGGTTTCGGTCTTCCCCTGCGCCGCACCCTCACTTCGGCATGGCCGGCCGCTTTTCGCCCCCCCCCGTGCCGTCGGCAGGGAGCCATGAGGAAGCCCCATGAGGGAGCCATGAGGGAGCCCCTTTCGCTGCACCCCCGCTCGGAGGATGCGAGCGGCCCTCCGAAATGGCCGTCTTTTCCCGAAGCAAAGCTTGCCGCCTCACCCCTGCTCCGCGGCCTTGCGGGGGTGGAGCCCTCTCGGGTAACAACCCTCTCGCTGCTCGGAGCGGCAGAGCGCAAAGGCCCGCTGCGGCTCATCGGGGAAAGAACGCAGCAGGGCGAGCACATGCTCCCGCGCTGCGAGAGCCGCCTCAAGCGCCTGAGACTCTCCGCCGTACTGCCGATCCGAAAAATAGCGCGTGAAATGCATCTGGTGGCGGCAGAGCGTCAGCCGCCAACCCTGAAAAGAAGTGAACTCATAGGTGAAGCGAGTAATGTTGCGAAGCCTTTTCATGGAGAGATGAGCATACCGCTCAACAGGTAGTATACGCAGTCGCCTCGCGACTTGTCGAGACATATTAGCCGTAGGACGCCCAACGAGCACGCCCGCCCGCCGACTGACGCAAGAGACGTTTGACAAAAGCCCGAACGAAGCCTATGCTTGCGCCCGCGCCGCCCCGCTGCCGACCGTCGCCGCCATGAACACAGCAGACTTTGAAAAGCTCCCGCCCGCCCTGCGACAGGGCGCCTCCCAAGACGAATGGGACACCGCCGTCTGGCAACTGCGCCACAGCTTCCGCAACGCCGAACAACTCAGCCGCGTCCTGCATCTGAGCGACGACGAGCAGTGCGCCCTCCGCACGGCCGGGCAGCGGCTCGCCATCCGCATCACCCCGCACTTTCTGAGCCTCATCGACCCCGATGCCCCCGACGACCCCCTGCGCCTGCAAGTCATCCCCCGCAGCGCCGAACTGACCCGCAGCCCCGAAGAACTCACCGATCCCTGCGGGGAAGAGAAAGACATGGTCGCCCCAGGCCTCGTGCACCGCTACCCCGACCGCGTCCTGCTGCTCTGCACCGATCGCTGCGCCTCCTACTGCCGCTACTGCACGCGCTCGCGGCTCGTCTCGGGCACCGGCAGCCGCCGCCTGCACACCGACTTCGACGCCGCCCTCGCCTACCTGCGCGAGCACCGCGACGTGCGCGACGTGCTGCTCTCCGGCGGCGATCCCCTGCTGCTGCCCGACGCGCGGCTCGACGCCATCCTCACGAGCCTGCGCGCCATCCCGCACCTCGAGCTGCTGCGCATCGGCACCCGCGTCCCCATCATGCTGCCGCAGCGCATCACCCCGCAGCTCTGCGCCATGCTGCGCCGCCACAGCCCTCTCTTCATCTCCGTGCACTGCAACCACCCGAGAGAACTCTGCGACGATGCGGAACGCGCCCTCGGGCTGCTGGTCGACCACGGACTGCCCCTCGGCAGCCAGAGCGTCCTGCTGCGCGGCGTCAACGACAAGCTCAGCACCCAACTGAGCCTCAGCCACCGCCTGCTGCAGTGCCGCGTCAAGCCCTATTACCTCTACCAGTGCGACCTCGCCCCGGGCACGCGCCACTTCCGCACCGACATTCGGGACGGCCTGCGCCTCATCGCCGGCATGCGCGGCCACACCAGCGGCTACGGTGTTCCGCTGTACGTCGTCGATGCGCCCGGCGGCGGCGGCAAAATTCCCCTCAACCCCGACACCATCGTGCAGCAGGACGAGCAGGGCTTCCGCCTCGTCAACTACCGCGGTCGGCACTACCACTACCCCGTCGCCCCCCGCAGCTGACGCCGCGCCGCTGCCCCCGCCACGCCACAGTCTCCCGCCACGCCGCTGCCTCCCGCAGTGCCGCTGCCTCCCGCCGTGCCGCTGCCACCCACCGCGCCACAGCCCACCCGCCACGCCACAGTCTCCCGCCACGCCACAGCCCCCGACGCGCCGCTGCCTCCGCCGAGGCCGGGGCCGCCCCGGTCCCGCACCGCAGCCCCTGTCACCCTGTCTCGAACATCTCAGCCCTCCTTGCGGCTCAAAAAACACACAAGCGAATAAATTTTGCTTCACTTTACCTGACAAAAGGTGTATAAGTGACCGGTCGGCGGCGTGCAGACTGCAACGCACGTTTTTTGCCGGCCAACGACGAAACCAATCACAACAGAGAATGAGCACTCAATCCTTCCTTCCCGCGCAGTACGCCCATCCCTACGAGATCGACCCGAAGTACAGCAAATCCGTCGCCTACTTCTGCATGGAGTACGCCATCGACAACGTCTTCAAAATCTACTCCGGCGGTCTCGGCTATCTGGCAGGCTCGCACATGCGCTCGGCAGGCACCCTTCGCCAGAACCTCGTCGGCGTCGGCATCCTGTGGTCCTACGGCTACTACAACCAGATTCGCGCCGAGGACGGCTCCATGGCCGTGCAGTACCTCCGCAAGGACTACAGTTTCCTCGAGGATCACAACATCAAGTTCCTCATCAAGATCTGCAACTCTCCGGTCTGGGTCAAGGCCTACTTCCTGCGCCCCGAAACCTTCGGCACCGCGCCGATGTTCTTCCTGTCCACCGACCTGCCTGAAAACGACGACGTGAGCCGCTCCATCACGCAGCGCCTCTACGACTCCAACCCGATGACGCGCATCTCGCAGTACATCGTGCTCGGTCAGGGCGGCGCCCGCCTCTTTGAAGAGCTCGGCGTCGAGCCGGAAATCTACCACATGAACGAAGCCCACGCCATCGGTGCGGCCTTCAACATGCTGGCCCGCAACGGCGGCAACGTCGACGAAGTTCGCAAGCGCTTTGTCTTCACCACCCACACCCCCGAAGAAGCCGGCAACGAGAAGATGGATATCAACCTGATGAACAACTTCTCCTTCTTCGACGGCCTCGGCCTCGATCAGGTGCGCTCCATGCTCAAGCTCGATCCCAACGAGCAAACTTTCAACTACACCCTCGCCGCCCTGCGCCTCTCGCACATCGCCAACGGCGTCTCGGCTCTGCACGGCGAAGTCTCTCGCCAGATGTGGCAGGGCTACAGCGGCATCTGCCCGATCACGCACGTCACCAACGCGCAGAACAAGCACTACTGGCAGGACGCCGAACTGGCCGAAGCCTACGAGCAGCGCGACAAGCGAGCCTTCACCAACCGCAAGCGCGCCCTCAAGAAGGAGCTCTTCCGCACCGTCGGCGAGCAGACCGGGCACCTCTTTGACACCGACACGCTCACCATCGTCTGGGCACGCCGCTTCGCCGCCTACAAGCGCCCGGCTCTCATCACCGAAAACCCCGTGATGTTCGAGCGCATGCTGCGCCGCACCAACCGCCCCGTCCAGATGATCTGGGCCGGCAAGCCCTACCCGACGGACTTCACCGCCGTGGGCATCTTCAACAAGCTCAACGACCTGAGCAAAAAATACCCGCGCTGCGCGGTGCTGACGGGCTATGAGCTCGGCCTGAGCCGCCTGCTCAAGAACGGCGCGGACATCTGGCTGAACAACCCCGTCGTCACCCGAGAAGCCTCGGGCACCTCGGGCATGTCCGCCGCCATGAACGGCGCCATCACCATCTCGACCAACGACGGCTGGGTCCGCGAGTTCGAGAAAGACGGCCAAAACTGCTTCATCATCCCCGAAGCCAAGCGCGACCTCGCGCCCGAAGCCCGCGATCGCTCCGACCGCGACAACTTCTACAGCGTGCTTGAGTCGAAGGTTCTGCCGCTCTACTACGACAATCACGACGGCTGGATCGACCTCTGCTTCAATGCGATGACGGACATCTGCCCGGCCTTCGACTCCGACCGCATGGCCGACGACTACTACACCAAGATGTACAACGCCTGATCCTCAGCGATCAATGCGCTCTTTCAACCCCGCCCGGCAGAACGCTGCCGGGCGGGGTTTCGTCTTCCCCCCGGCGCGGGCGGGGATACCCTTGCACCGCTTCCTTTCCGCCTCTCCGGCTCTCCGTCCGCCCTCTTCTCCCGCTGCAAGACACACTTTGCACTTGCAGCAAACCCCGTTGAGGCGTATTATAGGCGGGCTCAGCATGACCTTTGAGAGCGAACCAGAATATCAGGACAAGACGCGCAGCGGCAAAGACATTCTCCGCGACGCCGTCACCATCCTCCTCGCCCTGATTCTCGCCGCCTGTCTGCTGACCTACAGAGTCAGCGAAGTCGGGTGGAGCTACCTCAACCCCAACGCCGCCTCGGCCGAGGAAAGTTGCTCGAATCTGTTGAGCATACCCGGCATGTACCTCGCGGGCCTGCTCTACCGCCTTCTGGGTGCCGGAGCGCTCTACCTCAGCCTGTTGATTCTGCTCTACGGCACCCTGAGGCTTTGCTTGCCCAAGCGCTCGCACCTCGTTCTGCTCATCAGCGGCGGCGTCATGCTGCTGAGCGCCTGCATCGTCATCACCCTCCAACCTTGGTTGATGCACGAATGGGCACGGCAGATGAACATCGAAACCGCCGGAGGCTTCATCGGCTATCTCTTCGGCAGCTGCATTGCCGAGCCCCTCATCGGTACCGCCGCCGCCCTCATCCTCTTCACCCTGCTGCACGCCGCCGCGCTCGTCGCCTTCTCCAGCGTCCCGCCGACGAGCCTCTGGCGCCACCTCCGCCAAGACAGCCTCGCCCTGCTGAGCCTCCTTGCCGCCGCTCTGCTCGCCCTGCTGAGCCTCTTCCGGCGCCTCGCTCTCGCCCTCTTCCGACGCACGCAGCGCGAGAAAAAAGACCCGGAATCATGGAGACAATTCACGGAAGAAGAAAGCCTCAACCCGGGTCAACCCGAGCCGGGGGAGACCTACACGGGCAGGTCACCCGCCGTCTCCGCCGCGCAGGCACGTGCCGATGCGCAGGCCCGTGCCGACCAACAAGCGCGTGCCGATGCACAGGCCCGTAGCGACGCGCAGGCTCGCGCCGATGCGGAATTCCGTGCGCGCCGCGCCGCCTTGGAGCAAGCGAGACGAGCCGAGCTCGAGCGCGCCCTCAATCCCCCCGCCCCCGAGCCGCGGGAAATCCGGAGCGAGCAGCCCGATGACCGTCGCCCGAGCAGCAGTCCTCGCGCCGCAGAGCCCCCCGTCGCTCCCGCCGCCGAGGCTCGGCGCCCCCGCCAAAGCGCCCCCGCCCCCCGCAGCGACGACGAGAGAAGCGTCAACGCTCTGCTCAGGCGACCTTTCAACACCGCAGACGACGATGACGACCCGCTGCCGCTGCCTCTCGACAACCTGCTTGAAAAAGAGCGCAACGCCCGCGCAAACGACGACTTCACCCAGCGACCTCCCAGTGCGCGCGACAATCGCCGCCCGGCCGCCCCGCGTCGGCAATCGAACCTCCTCGACCTCATGCGCTCCGTCGAGGAAGAAATGGAGCGCTTTTACACGACGCCTCTCAGCGACGATCCCGAGCCCCTGCCCCTCGACGACAAGCTTCGCGCCGCCATGAACCGCCACATGGGGCTCGATGAAGACGACGGCAGCGAGAGCCGCCCCCTCCCCGCCGCCTCCCGCTACACCCCGCACGCGCGTCCCGCCGCCCCGCAACAGCAGCCTCGCCCGGCATCAGCACCGCGCCCCGCAGCCGCCGCGCCGCAGCACCCCGTACGCCCGGCCGAACCGCGCCCCGCAGCCCCCTCCCCCTCCCCCATCTCGGCGGCGACACAGCCGGCCGCACTCAGCACCGAAGACACCCGCGAGCAATACCCCGACTACCCCCTGCCGCCCTACGACCTGCTGACCTACCGCCCCGTACCGCCCGAAGTCACCGAAGCCGCGCGCGAAGAGATGTACGCCATGCAGCAGCGCATCTGCGACACGCTGGAAACCTTCAAAATCTCCGTCACCCCCGGCCCCATCACCCGAGGCCCCAGCATCACGCGCTACGAATTCCACCCGCCCAAGGGCCTGCGCGTCAACCGCATCACCGCGCTGAACCGCGACCTCATGCTGGCCACCAGCTCCAAATCCGTCAACATCCTCGCCCCCATCCCCGGCAAAAACACCGTCGGCATCGAGCTGGAGAACAGCACCAAGTCGCCCGTCTACCTGCGCGAACTGCTGCAGGACGAAGCCTTCCGCAACCCGAAGATCCGCATTCCCGTCGCCCTCGGCAAAGACGTCTACGGCAACGCCGTCATCGGCGATCTGGCCGCCATGCCGCACACCCTCGTCGCCGGCACGACCGGCTCGGGCAAATCCGTCTGCATCAACAGCATGATTCTCTCCATGCTCTACCGCTTCAGACCGGACGAACTCAAGCTCATCCTCGTCGACCCCAAAGTCGTCGAAATGCAGCCCTACAAAAAACTGCCACACCTCATCTGCCCCGTCGTCACCAACCCCGCACGCGTCATCGGAGCGCTGCGCTGGGCCGTCAACGAAATGGAGCATCGCTACAGTCTCTTCAGCAAAATCGGCGTGCGCAACTTCACCGACTTCAACAACCGCGCAGCCGACTACCAGCCCGAGCCCGATGAAGAAGACATGCAGCAGGATGCCGTCGACTTCGACCCCGAAGTCTGGGCGAGCGAGATCGAGCGCCAGAGCGAGGAGGGCCTTCCCCTGCCCGAGGAGACACAGGAAGAAATCGACTTTGAAGAAAACGAGCCCATCCCCACGCGCCTGCCCTACATCGTCATCATCATCGACGAGCTGGCCGACCTCATGCAGGTCGTCAAGGAAGACCTCGAAGCCTACATCGCCCGCCTCGCGCAGAAAGCCCGCGCCGCCGGCATCCACCTCGTCGTCGCCACGCAGTCCCCGCGCTCGGGCGTCGTCACCGGCATCATCAAGGCCAACATCCCGAGCCGCATTGCGCTGAAAGTCTCCAGCCCGCTGGACAGCCGCATCATTCTCGACAGCTCGGGGGCAGAAAACCTGCTGGGCAAAGGCGACTTCCTGTTCCTGCCGCCCGAGGGCATCTCGAAACTCACCCGCGCGCAGGGCGCCTTCGTCTCCGACGACGAAATCGCCTCCATCGTCAAGTTCTGCGCCTCGCACGCCAAACAAAAATTCGAAGCCGGCGTCACCGCAGAAATGGACAGCTGCGACGGCACCGCCACCGACGGCGACAACGCGGGCCGCCTCAGCGGCAGCCGCAGCGGCGGCGACGACGAAGACGAACTCTACACCCGCTGCGTGCAACTCGTCATCACCGAGCGCAAAGCCAGCACCTCCCTGCTGCAGCGGCGCTTCAGCATCGGCTACGGCCGCGCCGCCAAGATCATGGATCTCATGGAGGCCCGCGGCGTCATCACCCCGCCGCAGGGAGCCACCCGCGCCCGAGAAGTCCTCATCGAAGCCCCCTGACGCTGCGCCCCGCGCGGCAAGGGGCATCACACACTCCGGCCCTCGTATCACTTGCCGAAACACACTCCGGCTGCCAAGATAAGTCCATGCTATTTGATCGCGACCCCCTGACCCCGAAGCAGCAAGCCGAAATCCTCGTCCGGCTCTTCGGCAGCGCCGCCGCCCCGGCGCGGGACACCCCGGCACGGGGACACGTACCGCTCGACGTTTTGGAAGCCTACGGCAACCTCAACCGCCACCTGCGCTACCTGTTGACCGCCGCTCTGGCCGACAGCCGGCGCGACCTCGCCAACACCCGACGGCTGCGCCGCCTCGAGCGCGAACTCGACGCCCTGCCCGACGCCGTCATCACCACCCTCGCCTCCGACCATCGGCACGACTGGATGAGCGCCTACCGCCTCCTGCTGCGGCTGCACAGCATGCTCGGCAGCGCCGGACTGAAACTCGACGCCGAAGAATACGAAGCCCTCGTCGGCAAGATGATCGAGCTGGCCGCCCGCATCGCCGACTCGGCCGCCGTGCGCGTCACCGCAGCCTCGATGTTTTCTCTGCTGCTGATTCAATCGCAGCTGCACGAGCAGGACAAACGCCGCGAACGCAAACACAAACGCCGCAAAAACCGCCGCCGCAACAACGGCGCGCGCGCAGCGCAAGCCGACACGGCCGGAGACTCCCGCAGCGACATCTCCGCTCAAGCCCCCGGCGCATGAGCCTCCTCCGCAGGAGACTCCTCCACGGGTGCAGTATCACCGCCCTCCGCCGCCGACTCCTCCGCAGGCGCGGCAGCACCGCCCTCCTCAGGCGTCCCCTCCGCAGCCGCAGCATCGCCGCCCTCCGCCGCCGACTCCTCCGCGGGCGCAGCAGCACCGCCCTCCGCAGGCGTTCCCTCCGCAGCCGCGGCATCGCCGCCAGCCAAGCGCTCGCGCCACTCGCGGACCCCGCGCAGCAGCTCCTCGGCGCGTTTCGCCGAAAAGTCTCCCTCCTCCAGCATCCGGCGGGCCGCCTCATGCCCGGCAGCCGCCGCCTGCTCCAGCCACGTGCGAGCCCCCTCCAGATCGGGAGACCCTCCCTCCTCATCGTACAAATTAGCTCCGTCGTACAGCAGGCAGCCGTACTCAAACTGCGCCTGAGTATCCCCCTGCTGCGCCCTCTCCAACAGACCGAGCCTGTAGATCTTGCGCGCCTCCGACAGCGACACCGTCACCACCTCCCCCTCATCCTCCCGCTGCGCAGGAGCCGGAGAAACCGAAATCTTCGTATCGAGCAAAATCGGCAGCAGCATCGTCAACACAAGCAAATACAAACCCGCCCGCACCACCAGCGTCACCGGGCTCTTTTTGCCGCTGGGGCGCCACACCACGCGCGCCCGGCGCGAGCGGGCTCGGTGTGCGCGCTCCTCGCGTCGCTCGCGTCCGTGGCGGGCGGAGACCCGCACGCGGCTTCCCAGCCCCGCCAGCTCCGGAGCCCTGGCGTAGCGCCGCTGCCGCTCCAGCCAAGCATCGTAATCCGCCCGGCTCTCCGCATCGCCCAGCACCTGCCAAGCCTCAACCACCAGCTTAAAACGCTCCTCCGCCTGCACATCACCCTGATTGTGATCGGGGTGAAAACGCATTGCCTGACGGCGATACGCCGCCTTGAGCGCCGACGCATCCGCCGACGCCCCCACCCCGAGAATCTCGTAATAATCCGTTCGCACCCGTCGATAACTTAACACAGCTTCCCCGAGCGAGTCAAGGGCGCAAGGCTTCGCTCACAAAAGCGCGCAGAGAATGGCGCGGGCGCCACCCGGCAGCCCGCAAACGCGGGCAGAGCACCCGGCGGTTGCTCAGCCCTCGGCGCGAACACGCAGCCTCCTCCGGCGCCCGCAACACCCCCGTCAGCTCCTCCAGCATCGCATACGCCTCATCCACCGACAGCGACTCACCGCACACATTAAACACCCCGCCGCCCGGCAAGCGCGCCATCAGGCGCAGCGCCTCGACGGCATCCTCGCGGTGCACATAATTCAGGCAGCGAGCCCCCGGCCCCGGCAGCCGCGGCTCACCCTCCTCATGTCGGCGCAACAACTCGCAGCGCCCCGCATCATAGAGCGGAGACAGGCGAGCCACCACACCGCCCGCCTCAAGAGCCAGAGCCTCCGCCTCCAGCAAAGCCCGCACGCGCGGCGCGGACGGCACGCAAAGCGAGGACTCATCCACCGCCCCGCCCGCAGACTCCGCATACACCGACACCGACGAGCAAAACACCAAGCGCGCCCCCGTCGGCAGCAGCGGCAGCAAGGCCTCCAGCACCCCTCCGTAGGCCCGCCGATACGCCGCCGGAGATCCCCCGTGCGTCGCCGTACACACAAAAAGCTCATCGGGAACGCCCAACAGCCCCAGCGCGCGCGACAGCACCCGAGCCTCCGCCGCATCGCCGCGCAACACAGCCGCACACCCCGCCCCGCAGCGCACCAAGGCCGATACCTCCGACGCCTCCGTCGCCTCCGTCGCATCCTTCCCCGCCTCCGCATCCACCGCCAGCACGCGGGCTCCGGACTCCGCACAGCGACGCGCCAGCTGCGAGCCCAAAAACCCGCAGCCCAAGATCAAAACGCGGGGTGCTCCCGCTCCGCCGTCGGCCGACACCTCCGCCACAGCCCTCAGGAAATATCGCCCACCCGTGCTCGGTGAGACCAAATCAACTCCGCCATCTCCAAATCACCCGGCAGCGTAATCTTCAAATTCGGACCCACCTGCACCAGCGTCGTCGGCTGCCCGATCAACTCGAGCGCCGACACCTCATCCGTCACCCTCAAGCCGCGTCGCGCGACTTCCGCATAGGCGCGCCGCAGCAAATCGAGGCGGAAGACCTGCGGCGTCTCCATCGCCCAGAGCCCGTCGCGGCTCACGGCTTCCGGCAGCGTGCACCCCCGTGCATCCGCACGCTTGAGCGTATCGACCACCGGGTGAGCGCAAGCGGCCGCCCCGGAGCGCTGCGCCGCCTCCAAGCAACGGCAAACCCCATCGGGAGTCACCAGCGGGCGAGCCCCATCGTGAACCGCCACCCACTCCACCCCCTCAGGAAGAGCCGCCAGACCCGCCGCCACGGAATCCTGACGCTCGGCTCCGCCGTCGACGCGGCAGAGCGGCATCGACTCCGCCAGCTCAGCCAGCCCCGTCGCCGCCCAGCGCTCCGGCGGGCAAACCACCACCACCGGAACGCAGCCCGCGCGCAAAAACACCCGCACACTGCGCCCCAGCACCGGCATCCCGCCGAGCGGCGCCGCCAACTTATCAAAACCTGCGCGGCGCGAAGACCCCGCCGCCACAATCACCGCCGCAAACATCGCCGCACTCAGGACAAACGCTTCGCCACCAGAGCCGACAGCAACTTGCCGGGCGCACGCCCCTCCGTCCGCGCCTGCATCTCCTTCATCACGCGGCCCATATCCTTCTTGCTCGTGGCGCCCAGCTCCGCCAGCACCGCCTCGAGAATGGGCAGCACCTCCGCCTCAGACATCTCCTGCGGCAAAAACGACGCCAGCACGGCAATCTCCGCCCTCTCCTTCTCGGCCAGTTCCGGGCGCGCGGCCTTCTCATACATCGCAATGGCGTCCTCGCGCTGCTTCATCTGCTTGCGCACCACGTTCTGCGCCTCATTCTCCGGCAACTCATCATGCACATTGCCCCGCGCCACCTGAGCATTCTGCAACGCCGACTTGAGGCCGCGCAGCGCTCCCAGAGCCACCGTATCCTTCGCCAGCATCGCCTTCTTCATTCCGGCAGTAATCATCTCATAAATCGTACTCATAGCCCCCTCATTAAAGCATCTTCTGCCCCACAGGCAAGCCGGAAATGCCCGCCCCGACAAAATAACCCGAAAAACAAACCGCCTCCTACCCTCCTACCCTCCTACCCTCCTACCCTCCTACCCTCCTACCCTCCTACCCTCCTACCCTCCTACCCTCAGCACCGCCGCCCCGTCTTACGCCGCAACGCATCCCGGCGCACCTCGGCCTCGCGTGCCCGCGCGGGCTCGGGACGCATGACGCAGCCGCGGCGCATATGAACTTGACTTCGCCCGCCGCCGCGTGTATGCTCGCGAGCGCCCTGCAAGCACCATGATACACCACAGCGTCACCAGCCTCATCGGTCACACCCCCCTCTTTGAACCCCAGCGCTACAACAAGCAACACGGACTCACCGCCCGCCTCCTGCTCAAGCTCGAGTACCTCAACCCCGCCGGCAGCGTCAAGGATCGCGTTGCCCTCTCCATGATCGAACAAGCCGAAGCCGCCGGGCAACTCCGCGAAGGCGCGGTCATCATCGAACCGACCAGCGGCAACACCGGCATCGGCCTCGCCGCCATCGCCGCCTCGCGCGGCTACCGCTGCATCCTCACCATGCCCGAGACCATGAGCGTCGAGCGCCGCAACATCCTGCGTGCCTACGGAGCGGAAATCGTCCTCACCCCCGGTGCGGAAGGCATGAAAGGCGCCATCGCCCGAGCCGAAGAACTCGCCGCCTCCACCCCCGGCAGCCTGCTGGCCGGGCAATTCAGCAACCCCGCCAACCCCGAAGCCCACTACCGCAGCACCGGCCCCGAAATCTGGCAGGACTGCGACGGGGACATCGACATTCTCGTCGCCGGCATCGGCACCGGCGGCACCATCAGCGGCTGCGGGCGCTACCTGCGCGAGCGCAAGCCTGAGCTGCGCATCATCGGCGTCGAGCCCGCCTCCTCCGCCGTTCTGAGCGGCGGCGCGGCCGGCCCGCACGCCATTCAGGGCATCGGCGCCGGCTTCATCCCCGCCACGCTCGACACCAAGCTGCTCGACGAAGTCGTCTGCATCAGCAACGAAGAAACCTACGGCTCCGCCCGCGAACTCGGCCGCCTCGAAGGCATCCTCGTCGGCGTCTCCGGCAGTGCCGCCCTCCTCGCCGCCACCCGCATCGCCGCGCGACCCGAAAACAGCGGCAAAACCATCGTCGCCATCCTCCCCGACTCCGCCGACCGCTACTACTCCACCCCCCTCTTCGGCTAATCGCCGCCTCATCCAGACATCCGCTTATTCCCTTCCCCCGAACAACGGACTAAACCGCCTCCCGACCGGACCACCCCGCACCATGACCCCCTACGCCGCACTCGCCCTGCAAAACGGCGGCCTCAACCGCGAACAAGCACGAGAACTCCTGCAACTGCCCGAAGCCGAACTCCTTGCCTCCGCCACTGCCCTGCGCGAACACTGCTCGGGCAAGCGCGTCGAAGCCTGCTACATCATCAACGCCAAGAGCGGCAACTGCAACATGAACTGCAAGTTCTGCTCGCAGAGCGGCTTCAACAGCACCGACATCGAGCACTACCCCTTCAAGAGCGCCGAAGACCTCGCCGCCATCATCGAAAGCTGGGAACCCTACCCCGTCGGCCGCTGCGGCATCGTCACCTCCGGCGGAGCCCTCACCGACGACGACGTTGAAAAACTCGCCCGCTACATCGAAACCCGCAGCGCCGCCGGCAAAAAACACCCGCGCCTCTGCGGCTCCCTCGGCCGCCTCAAACACCGCGCCATCGAGCGCCTCAAAGCCGCCGGCATGACCCGCCTGCACCACAACCTCGAGACCAACGAAAGCTTCTACCCGAACGTCTGCACCACGCAGAAATGGCGCGACCGCCTCGACACCGTGCACCAAGCGCGGGAACACGGACTCTCCGTCTGCTGCGGCGGCCTCTTCGGCCTCGGTGAAAGCTGGGAAGACCGCATCTCCTTCGCCCTCGAACTGCGGGAGGAAGGCATCCGCAACATCCCGATGAACTTCCTCATCCCGCACCCCGGCACCCCCATGGCCGGCAGCCCCGTCATGCCGCCGGAAGAAGCCCTGCGCATCATCGCCCTCTTCCGCCACATCATCCCCGATGCCATCCTGCGCATCTGCGGCGGGCGCGTCAGCGTCCTCAAAGAGCGGCAGGCGGACATGTTTGCGGCGGGCGCCAACGCCTTCATGACCGGCAACTACCTCACCGTCGCCGGAGAAACCTTCGAGCACGACGCCGCCATGCTGCGCCGCGCCGGCATGGAGCTCGTCGACGAGCTCTGACGCCACCGCCCCGACCCCTCCTCATACACAGCAAGCGGGGGTGCCGCTGATGCGGCACCCCCGCTTGCTGCCATAAGACCGACGGGTTCACGGGAACCGTCGACCCAAAAACACCGCAGCCGCTCGCCGCACGCAGGCGGCCGGCCTCGGCAGCCCGTGCGCGCCTCACATCGCGCCGCGCAGCAACTGCATGAGCTGCGTCTGAAAATCCTGCATCTCGTACTGCGTCGGCTGTCCGGACAAATCGCTCCATCCCAGACGCCCCGCCTGATCAATAAACCAAGCCCCCTGCCCGCCGGACGGGAAACTCACCTTGCCCGAAATCAGCGTACCGGGCAACTGCAACTCGTCAATCGTCACCGACACCCCGCCGGCAGCCTTGCCCCCGGGCAGCTCCGCCTCGGCTGCGGTCGCGGCATCCCCGGCATCGGCGGCCTCATCGGCAGCAGGCGCGGCGCCCTCAGCCTCCGCCGCAGCGGGAGCCGCCGCGGGCTCAGACGGCTGAGCAATCTCGATACCGTAATCGAGCAACAAAAAACGCACATCCATGTAAGTCAGATGCAACCCGCACTCCGAAGCCAGGCGCTTCTGAATACCGTTCAAATCAACACCCTGCGCAGCCCAGGCGCGAACCAAATCCAACTGCTCCTCAGTCAACGTACTTGCCATGCCCCCATCATACCCCAATTTCCCGACTTGGCAAGAAACAAGCGCGACTGCATCCTTCATTTTTCCGAGCGCACCTCCGCCTCCGCCCCGACACTGCCGACGCACCATCGCCGCCCCGCACGGCGCAGGAGCCGCCTCCGCAAGCAAACAAAGGGCAACGCGCGGAGAAAGGACTCATCCGCAAAATAACTCCGCTCTTTAGCCTTGACAATCTCCCTCAACTGTAGTCTAAAAGAAAAAGCTAAACCCGTTTCACGCATGGCACCCGCCCCCTCAGCCACGACCCACGCCGCGCCCGGCACCGTCCGGCCCCGGCACCGCCTGCTCGGCAGTCTGGCACTCGTCATCGGTCTCAAACTGACCGTCATCCTGACCCTCTGGGCGCTCTACTTCTCCCCCTCCAAACGCCCGCAGACGAGCCCCGAGACCATCGCGGACGAACTCCTCGGCCCTGCTGAAACACCTTCCGCCGCCACCCCCCTGCCGCCAGCACCATGATTACCGAACAACTCGTCGACCTCTCCCGCCTCCAGTTCGCCCTCACGGCGATGTACCACTATCTCTTCGTCCCGCTGACACTGGGGCTCTCCTTCCTACTCGTCATCATGGAGGGCTGCTACGTCGCCACCGGTCGGGAAATCTACCGCGACATGACCCGCTTCTGGGGCAAACTCTTCGGCATCAACTTCGCCATGGGCGTGGCCACCGGCATCACCATGGAGTTTCAATTCGGCACCAACTGGGCCTACTACTCGCACTACGTCGGCGACATCTTCGGTGCGCCGCTCGCCATTGAAGGGCTCATGGCCTTCTTTTTGGAGTCCACCTTCATCGGCCTCTTCTTCTTCGGCTGGAAGCGCCTCTCGAAGGGCGGGCACCTCGCCGCCACCTTCCTCATGGCGCTGGGCAGCAACCTCTCCGCCCTCTGGATTCTCATCGCCAATGCTTGGATGCAGTACCCCGCCGGCAGCGCCTTCAGCGACCTGACCATGCGCATGGAAATGACCGACTTCTGGGCCGTCGTCACCAGCCCTTGGGCTCAGGCCAAGTTCATGCACACCATCAATGCCGGCTACATGACCGGAGCCGTCTTTGTCTGCGCCATCTCAGCCTGGTACCTTCTGCGCGGGCGGCACACGGAACTCGCGCACCGCAGCCTGCGCATCGGCTCGACCTTCGGCCTCATCGTCACCCTCTGCACCTTCTGGATGGGCGACCAATCCGCCTACCTCGTCGCGCAGAATCAGCCGGAGAAACTCGCCTCGATGGAAGCCATGTGGGAGACGCATGAAGCCCCCGCCCCCCTCTCCCTCTTTGCCCTGCCCGATGAAGAAGCACAGCTCAACCGCGCCGAAATCGGCATTCCCGGCCTGCTCGGGCTGATGGGCACGCGCAGCCTCGATGAACAACTGCCCGGCATCCGCGACCTCATCGCTCGCAACGAACAGCGCATCCGAACCGGGCAGCAGGCCGTCAGCCTGCTCGAACAACTCCGGCAAGACCCCGCCAACGACGAACTGCGCGACCGCTTCAACGCCGTCAAGAGCGAGCTGGGCTACGGCCTGCTGCTGCGGCGCTACACCGACAAAGTCTCCGACGCCACACCGGAACAAATCAGCCAAGCCGCCCGCAGCACCATCCCCGCCGTCGTGCCCATGTACTGGTCCTTCCGCCTCATGATCGGCGCGGGCTGCCTCTGCCTGCTCGCCTTCATCCTCGGCAGCTGGTACGGCATCCGCGGGAGCATCCCCTGCCGCAGCTGCGTGCTGCTCTTCATCGTCTGCTGCCTACCCCTTCCCTGGATTGCCTGTGAAATCGGCTGGTTCGTCACCGAATACGGGCGCCAGCCCTGGTCCATCTACGGCATCCTGCCCGTGCACCTCTCCGTCTCCGGCCTCTCGGTCGGCGACCTCGTGGGCTCGCTCAGCGGCTTCATCGGCCTCTACACCCTGCTGCTCATTGCCGAAATCTGGCTGATGATTCGCACCGTCAGGCGCGGCCCGAGCGACGGCGGCCCCGCGACGCAGCCCGCCTCCGCGCCTCAGCCCGCCCCCGGCACCGCGGCCTCCGACCGCTGATCCCCGCAACCCGACGACGCCCCCGCAACCGCACACCCGCGCAACCCTCACCTCCCCACACACCGACATGCTCGACTACGAAACACTCCGCATCATCTGGTGGCTCTTCATCGGCATTTTGCTCATCGGCTTCAGCATCATGGACGGACAAGACATGGGCGTAGGCACCCTGCTGCCCATCCTCGGCAAAAACGACACCGAGCGCCGCTGCATGATCAACGCCGTTGCCCCGCACTGGGACGGCAACCAAGTCTGGCTGCTCACCGGCGGCGGCGCCCTCTTTGCCGCGTGGCCGCTCATGTACGCCACCGCCTTCTCGGGCTTCTACTGGGCCATGCTGCTCGTACTGCTCACCCTCATCCTGCGCCCCGTCGCCTTTGACTTCCGCAGCAAAGTCGCCGACGCGCGCTGGCGGAAGAGCTGGGATGCCGGACTCTTCCTCGGCTCCGCCGTTCCGCCGCTCATCTTCGGCGTCGCCTTCGGCAACCTGCTGCAGGGCGTGCCCTTCCACTTCGACGAAAGCCTGCGCCCGATCTACACCGGCAGCTTCCTGTCTCTGCTCAACCCCTTTGCGTTGCTCTGCGGCATCGTCTCGCTGCTCATGTTCACCTTCCACGGCGCCAACTACCTCATTCTGCGCACCGACGGCGCCCTGCAGCAGCGAGCCCGCCGCACCGGGCTCATCACCGGCCTGCTCACCGCCGTCCTCGCCCTCGCCGCCTGCCTCTGGGGCTGGTTCGGCATCGACGGCTACCGCATCATCGGCGACATCGCCACCGACGCACCCTCCAACCCCCTCGCCAAGCAAGTCGTCTGCGAGAGCGGCGCTTGGCTGCAAAACTTCACCGCCTGCCCCGCCCTCTGGCTCGTACCCGCCCTCGCCCTCATCGCCGCCGTCGCCGGCAGCATCCTCGCGAGCCGCAGCCGAGGAGGCGCGGCCATTCTCTGCTCATCGGTCACCATGCTCGGCCTCGTCCTGCTGCCCCTCGCAGCCATGTTCCCCTTCGTCATGCCCAGCAGCAGCTGCCCGAACGCCGGGCTCACCCTCTGGGACTGCACCAGCTCGCAGCTCACCCTCTTCATCATGCTCATCGTCACCGCCGTTCTGCTGCCCATCGTCCTCATCTACACCACATGGGCCTACCGCATCATGTCCGGTAAAATCACGGCTCAATACATCCGCGACAACGACAAACAGCTCTACTGATCCCCCGCGGCACAACCCCGGCGCGGCGGCGACCACCGCGCCGCATCACCCCCCTCCACCCCCTCCGCCCCATGTTCTACATCGCTTGGCTCATCGGCCTCACCATCGCCCTCATCGTCCCGGCCCTCATCAGCATACGGCTCGACAAACACGAGCGCCGCAACGGGCAGGAGTAAAACACCCGCCGCCCCGCCCCCGCAAAGGGCAAACAGCCGCCGCCCTCCCCCATACCACATGAAGAGCCGCACCAAGCTCGGCTGCATGAAAGCTACACGTTAGGGCAAAAAAATCGCGCCGAGTTGTCTCAATACAGTCAGACAAAGACAAACATTGAGAAGCGCGACATATGGACCCCTCATTCTCCCACCCCCGAGCCCGGCAAACAACTCGCCCGCACCGCCCGCAAGACAACAGCCCCCTCCCCGCACCGTCTCAGCGGCCTCCGACCGACACCCCCTCGCCCTCCCGCCCGCACCGCCCCGTCCCCCCGAGCCGCCTGCCTCTGCTGCTGGCGGCGGCGCTCATCCCGCTGCTCCCGCACCCGGCCGCAGCCGAAGACTACATCGGCAACGGCAGCGTCGAACTCACCGACGGCAGCTGGGGCTCCGTCTACGGGCTCAAGAGCCAGCCGCGCAGCGGAGAAGCCGAAGCCGACACAGCCCGCGTCACCGTCAGCGGCAGCACCATCAACAACGCCCTCTACGGCGGCTACGCCGACAGCACCGACGGCGCCGCCCGAGCCGGCAGCAACAGCGTCTCCGTCACCGGACTGAGCGGCAACATCACCTCCCTCTACGGCGGCTACGCCCGCAGCAGCACGGGCAACGCCGCCGCTTCCGCCAACAGCCTGAACATGAGCGGCACCCTCACCCTGCCGCTCGACCCCCAACTTTTCGGAGGTTACGCCTACTGCCGCAACGCCGACGGCGGAAGCCTGCTGAGCACCAACAACCGCATCAGCCTGAATCTTGACCCCGGCACAACCCTGGATCTGGTCGTCGGCGGACGCAGCCGAGCCCAATCCTCAAACGGCACATCCGCAGCCGCCTACGGCAACATCATCAGCACCGGGAGCGGCAGAATCAGCACCCTCTACGGCGGTTGGGCCACCTCCGGCGGCCCGGCGGAAGCCTCCGCCAACACCCTCAACATCCGCGGAGGAGAAATCACCTTCGCCGTCGGCGGCGAAGCACACAGCTTCTCCGATGAAGCCGTCGCCGACGGCAACGTCGTCACCGTCACCGGAGGAAACGTCGGAAGCATCGTGGCCGCCTCCGCGCAAAGCGACACGGCACGAGCGAGCGCCGGCGACAACGCCGTCTATCTGAGCAACACCACCGTAGCGCACGGCGTCACCGGAGGACTCTCCACCAACACCAACGGCAACGCCGCGCTCGACCGCAACAGCGTCGTCGTAGGAGCCGGCGCCAAGGTCTTAGGCGACGTCCACGGCGGCGACGCCAACCAACAGGCCGAGCAGGAGACAGGCAACAGCAGCGCCGCCCACAACACCATCGCCGTCGTCGACGGCGGGCAGGTCGACGGAGAACTCATCGGCGGCAACCTGGCCGCAAGCGGCGACGCCTCGCACAACAACATCCTCGTCAACAACGGCCTCGTCGGCGGCGACATCATCGGCGGCCGCACCGCCGCCGGCGGCAGCGCCACCGGCAACAGCATCATCATCGGTCGGCAGGCAAGCCTGGCTCCGACCATCAATCTCCTCGGCGGCGAAGTAGGCGGGCAAGTCGTCAGCGCGCAGAGCAGCGGCAACACCCTCATCATCGACAGCTGGCAGGGCACCGTCCGTCGCGCAGCCGGCTTTGCCGCCATACACTTCGTCCTGCCGTCGCCGGGGAGCGCCGATATCGGCACCCCCATGCTGACCGTCACCAATGCCCAAACAGGCGACTTCACCGGCACCACCGTCACGGCGCAACTGCCGAGCAGCATCGCCGGAGGCAGCGCCTACATCGGCGAAACATTCGTACTCGTGCATGACGCCGCCGGAGCCATCGCCGAGGCAGAAGTCGGCGGACTCGTCAGTCTCGAACAAGGCTACACCACCCTGTACGACGGCGTCATCTACCAAGACAGCGACTCCGTCTACATCCGCATCGACGGCAAGCGCGCCAATCCCCTCGCCGGAGCCCTGACGGAAGCCCGCATCGCCGCCGCCGGACTGCTGAACCAAGGCGGTGACCTCCTCGCCGGAGCAAGCCTGTTTGCCGCAGACGCCGCGGCGCGAGCCACCAAAGGCTGGGCCCTCTTCACCACCGCCTACGGTGGCGCTGCCGACCTGACGACCGACAGCGACATCACCACACGCGGCATGTCCGGCCTCGCCGGGCTGGCGCACCTGTACAGCGCCGAAAAGACCAGCATACTCGCCGGAGCCTTCTTTGAAATGGGCTTCGCCAACATGAGCACCGCACGCAGCGTCGGCGCCCGAACCGTCTCCGGCTCCGGCGACGCCCACTACGCCGGCGGCGGCCTCTTCACCCGATGGGACGTCTCGCAGGGGCGCCTGCGCGGCCTCTACGCAGAAGCCGGCGGGCGCGTCGGCGAAGTAAGCACCGCCTGGGCCGGCGGCAACCTGCTCAACGACCTCAACATCCCCGCCTCCTACGACATCTCCACCCCCTACGGCGGCGGCCACCTCGGCCTCGGCTACCAAATCCCCCTCAGCGAAAGATGGACTCTTGACCTGAGCAGCAAGTACCTCTACCTCCATCAGTCCGGATGCCGCACCGACATCAACGGCGAGAGCATCCGCTTCGACTCCGTCCATTCAAGCCGCCTGCGCTGCGGCGCCCGCATCGTCGGCAAAGCCCTCCCGACCACCGACGTCTACCTGAGCGCCGCTTGGGAGCATGAATTCTGCGGCGAAGCCCGCGCCTACTCCCGGAGCAGCGGCATCACCATCCCCACCACGAGCATGCGCGGCAGCAGCGCCCTCATGGACCTCGGCATCAGCCTCACCCCCCGAACAGCACCCGTCATGATCGACTTCGCCATCCAAGGCGCCGCCGGCACCCGCCAAAGCATCGGCGCCCGGCTGCAACTCACGGTCGACTTCTGAAACCTCAAGCCCCGGCAAACAAGTGCCCCCAAAACAGCGAGGGCGGGAAGACGCTCCGCGCCGACCCGCCCTCGCAGCATACCCCGCCCCCGCCGCAGCCAAGCAGCAAAGCCCAATGTTCGACAAAACTAACACTAAACACCTTAACCGCCGCGAGTCGCATAACGAGCCCCGGCGGCGCCTTTTCTCGGAGAAGCTTACACTTTAGACTTGAAAAACGCCTCGCATAGTAGTTTAATGGCGGAGCACAAGAGTGGCCGGAGGTGGCCGCGGATCCCTAGTATATGAACACGACCAAATTTGTACAAGTGCCTGATGCAGCCGGGGCTGCAATGGAATACCTCAAGAATGACGCGGACGACCAGGGCGAACTGATGACCCTGAACATGGGCCCCTCGCACCCCGCGACGCACGGCGTTCTGCGACTCAAACTTGTCATTGATGGTGAAGTCATTGTATCGTGCGACCCCGTTGTCGGCTACCTGCATCGCGGCATGGAGAAAATGGCGGAGAACTGCCACTACAACCAGTACGTCGCCTACACCGACCGCTTCGACTACCTCGCGCCGATGAGCAACAACATCGCCTACGCCTGCGCCGTTGAAAAACTCCTCGGCTGGCAGCTGCCGGAGCGCGGGCAAGCCATCCGCGTCCTCTGCTGCGAACTCTCGCGCATCTCCTCCTACTTCCTGGGCGTCGGCGTCTACGCCATGGACGCCGGAGCCATGACGGCCTTCCTCTACAGCTACGAAGAAAAAGAGCGCGTCCACAACCTCTACGAACTCATCTGCGGCGCCCGCTTCACCTCCAGCTACACGCGCATCGGCGGCATGACCCGCGACCTGCCCGCCGGCATTGAAAAAACCATCCTCGAGTTCTGCGACAGCGCCGAAAAAACCGTTGAAGAACTCCGCAAACTCCTGCTGCACAACAAAATCTTCATCGACCGACTCGTCGGCGTCGGCGTCATCACGCGCGAGATGGCCCTGCAAAACGCCATGACCGGCCCGAACCTGCGCTCCAGCGGCGTCGCCCGCGACCTCCGCAAGACCAACCCCTACCTCGGCTACGAGAACTACGACTTCGACGTCCCCGTCGCGCAGGAAGGCGACTGCTACGCGCGCTTCCAGCTGCGCCTCGAAGAAATCCTGCAATCCGTGCGCATCATCCGCCAAGTCATCGCCAAGATGCCCAAGGGCCCCATCTGGGTGCAGCTCGACAAAGGCATCCTTCCCCGCAAAGAAGACGCCCTGCAAGGCATCGAAGAACTCATCCGCCAATTCATGGTCAGCACCGAATGCGTCAACGCCCCGGCGGGCCAAGTCTACTTCGCGGCGGAAAACCCGAAAGGCGAGCTGGGCTTCTTCCTCGACTCGCAGGGCGGCGGCATCGCCAACCGCCTCAAGATGCGCAGCCCCTCCTTCGGCACCCTCTCCATCCTCCCCGAACTCCTGCCGGGCCACCTCGTCAGCGACGTCGGCGCCATCCTCGGCTCTCTCGACTTCGTGCAGGGCGAATGCGACCGATGAAACAAACCGAACACCCTTCCCCAACCATGTCAGATACCCCCAACGCGATTGAAGCCCTCGCGGCACACCGCCCCTCCCCCGGCGAACAATACTTCCCGAAGTTTGACGTCACCCCCGAACTGATCAGCGAAGCGCAGCGGCTGGTTGCCCAATACCCCGAAGGCAAAGAACAATCCGCCGTCCTGCCCATCATCCACCTCTGCCAGGAGAAGTTCGGCTACATCTGCCCTGAGAGCATCCCGTGGATTGCCGAAATGTGCAAGAGCACACCCGTACACGTCTGCGGCATCGTCACCTTCTACCCGGGCATCCACACCATGTGCCCGGGCAAATACCACTTCCGCGTCTGCCGGTCCATCGCCTGCTCGCTGACGGGCGGCGAAGAACTCATCCCCTACATCTGCAAGAAAATCGGCGTCGATCCGGCCAGCATCACCGATGAAGAGCCCATGGCCGTCAGCCCCGACGGCCTGTGGAGCGTCGAGCCGGTCGAATGCCTGGCCAACTGCGGCTTCGGCCCCAACGTTCTCATCAACGACACGCTCTACTCGCAAGTCACCTATGAGAAAATCGACGAGCTCATCGCCGAGTACGCAACCAAATAACTTCTGAGCGAACCATGAGCAGCACCATCAAGTACCTCCCCGGCAAAGAACCGCATCCGCGCGAAACGCGACGCATTTTCCGCAACATCGACCGCGTCGGCTACAACCCCTCCATCGAGTGCTTCATCAAAGACGGCGGCTATGAAACCCTCGCCAAAGCCATCAAGATGGAGCCCGCCGACATCATCAGCGAAGTCAAAAAGAGCGGACTGCGCGGGCGCGGCGGCGCCGGCTTCCCGACCGGCGTGAAGTGGACCTTCATCCCCAAAGGCAACACCAAGCCCGTCTACCTCGTCTGCAACTGCGACGAATCCGAGCCCGGCACCTTCAAAGACCGCTTCATCGTCCACCAAGACCCGCACCAGCTCATCGAAGGCATGGTCATCGCCTGCTACGCCGTACAGGCCCACTTCGCCGTCATCTACATGCGCGAAGAGTTCCCGGAAGCCGCGCACACCATGCTCAAGGCCCTCAAGGAAGCCGAAGAGCACAACTTCCTCGGCAACAACATCCTCGGCAGCGGCTACGACCTCAAAATCGTCCTGCACCGAGGTGCGGGCGCCTACATCTGCGGCGAAGAAACCGGCCTCATCAACTCCATCGAAGGCGTGCGCCCCTACCCGCGCATCAAGCCCCCCTTCTTCCCGGCCGCCATCGGCCTCTACGGCTGCCCGACCATCGTCAACAACGTTGAATCCCTCTGCCAAGTGCGCCAAGTCATCATGCGCGGCGGCGAAGCCTACGCCGCGGAAGGCGCGCAGCGCTCGCCCGGCACGCGCATCATCGGCGTCTCCGGCGACGTCAAACACCCGGGATATTACGAAATCATCTCCGGCTCCATCACCTACGGCGAACTGCTCTACGAGCTCTGCGGCGGCCCGAAAGACGGCCGCAAGTTCAAAGCCATCATCCCCGGCGGCGCCTCGGCAAAAGTCATGAGCTGCAGCGAAGTCCTCAAGGGCAAAAACCCCGACGGCAGCGTGCGTCACATGAGCATCTTCGACGTCCCGATGGACCTCGACTCCATCGCGCAGTTCGGCTCCATGAGCGGCTCGGGCGGCGTCATCGTCATGGACGACTCGCGCAGCATGCCCAAAATGCTCAACGTCCTCAACCGCTTCTTCGCGTGGGAATCCTGCGGACAATGCTCCCCCTGCCGCGAAGGCAACCCGTGGATGTACAAACTCTCCACGCGCATCCTCAACGGCCAAGGCTCACCCGAAGACGTCGACCTGCTCAAATCCGTAGCGGACAACATCTGCGGGCGCACCGTCTGCGCCTTCGGTGAAGCCTGCTCGTGGCCCACGCAAGCCTTCACCGGCAAATTCCGCGAGGAATTCCTCGCGCTCACCAAACCCGTCAACGCCCTCAAGCCGCACTCAGCCGAAACGGCCGAAGCCCGCAAATTCCTGACCCGCGAAGACTAACCTTTTCACAGAATGAGCAACACACCCGTCACACTGCCGAAAGACGAGGCCGCAGCCGAAGGCAAGGTCAACGTCCAAATCAACGGCAAATGGTATCGCTTCCCGAAAGGCACGCGCATTGCCGACGCCTGCAACTCGGTCGGCGTCCACGTCCCCTGCTTCTGCTACCACCCCAAACTCTCCGTCGCGGGCTCATGCCGCATGTGCCTCGTTGAGCAAGGCATGCCCCCGCGCCTCGCGCCCGGCGCCACCCCGACCTACAACGAAGACGGCTACCAGACCATCCAGTGGATGCCGCGCGCCGTCATCGCCTGCGCCAACACCGTCGCCGAGAACATGGGCATCCGCACCGACGGCAAACTCTGCACCGAAGCGCGCCGCGGCGTCCTCGAATTCCTGCTCACCAACCACCCGCTTGACTGCCCCATCTGCGACCAAGCCGGCGAATGCAAACTGCAGGAATACACCACCGACTACGGCAGCGGCACCCACCGCTTCACCGAAAGCAAGACCAAAAAAGGCAAAAACCTCTCCGTCGGTCCGCGCGTCAACCTCGACCAAGAGCGCTGCGTCCTCTGCCGCCGCTGCGTCCGCTTCATGAAGGAAATCGTCGGCGACCCCGTCCTCGGCGTCGTCGGTCGCGGCACGCACAGCCGCATCACCTGCTACCCCGGCCGCGAGCTCGACAGCAACTACTCGATGAACGTCGTGGACCTCTGCCCCGTCGGAGCCCTGACGAGCAAAGACTTCCGCTTCAAGATGCGCGTGTGGTTCCTCAAGAGCACCCCGACCATCGACGTCAACTGCGGCACCGGCACCAACATCAACATCTGGACGCGCGAGCAGCAAGTCTACCGCATCACCCCGCGCCGCAACGACGAAGTCAACAGCTGCTGGATGCCCGACGACCACCGCCTCAACTACAAATTCATCAACAGCCCCCTGCGCCTGCAGCACCCCCTCGTCAAGACCGACGCCGGCGCCGAGCAGCGCCCCTCAACTTGGGACGCCACCCTCAACCTCATCGTCGAGCAGCTGCACAAATGCGCCCCCGCTGAAATGGCTCTCATCTTCTCGGCGCGCATGACCAACGAAGAAATCTACATGGTGCGCGCGCTGGCCCGCCAGCTCGGCATCAGCAAATACGACTTCGTCCCCCGCATGGGAGAAAGCGACGGCATGCTCATCAGCGCCGACCGCAACCCCAACAGCACCGGCGCACGCCTCATCACCGGCAAAACCGGTGCCGGCCTGCAAACCATCCGCCGGGGCGTGCGCAACGGCAGCATCCGCTCCCTGATCGTCATGGGCGAAGACGTCACCGGAGAAGCCGGCATCAGCGCCGAAGACCTGAGCAACCTCGACTACCTGCTCGTGATGGACCACAGCGAAACCCCCACCACGAAAGCCGCAGACGTCGTCCTGCCCGGCGTCACCTTCGCCGAGAAATACGGCACCATGGTCAACGTCGCCGGCCGCATCCAGCGCCTCAACAAAGCCATCGAACCGCTGGGCGAAGCCCGCGCCGACTGGGAAATCATGCGCGAACTCACCGAGCTGCTCGGCTGTGACTGCCCGCGCGTCATCGCCTGCCCCAGCCCCATGATCATCCTGGAAGAAATCGCCAGCGAAATCGAAGCCTTCAACGGCCTCACCTGGGGCAAGATCGGCAACGAAGGCATCGTCATCACCGAAACCGGCGTCACCATCCCCCTCATCGAGAGAGAGAAAGCCAAGAAGTAACCTCATCACCACCCACGACATATGATAGACTGCATCTGCAATTTCTGGAACGACCTGATGAGCAACGAGACCTGGTTCTACCTGATCACCACGCTCATCAAGCTGGTGCTCATGTTCGCGGTGATTCTCGCCTTCGTCGTTCTCTCCGTCTGGATCGAGCGACGCGTCGCCGGCTGGATTCAGGATCGCCCCGGCCCGAACCGCGCCGGCATCCCCCTCTTCCTGCTCGAGCGCTTCGGCAGCAAAGAGAAACAGCCGCTCAAGAAGGTCCTCGCCTTCTTCGGCATCCCCGAAACGAGCTGCCTTGCCAAACTGCTCACCTGGCTGCGACTCGACCGCGAAGTACCCACCTTCGGCCTCATACAGCCCTGCCTTGACGGCGGCAAACTCTTCCTCAAGCAGGAAGTCACGCCCTCGTACGTTCGCCGCGCCTACTTCATCATCGCGCCGATGCTCGTTCTGGGCCCGCCGCTGGTCTCCGCGGCCGTCATTCCCTTCGCCTCCGAAGTCAACACCTGCTACGGAGCCGTCAACATGAGCATCGCCAACCTCGGCATCGGCCCGCTGTGGATCTTCGCCATCTCCGGCCTCTCCGTCTACGGCCTGACACTCGCCGGCTGGTCCTCGAACTCGAAGTACCCCTTCCTCGGCGGCCTCCGCGCCACGGCCCAGCTCATCTCCTACGAAGTCGCCATGGGCCTCTCCATCATCCCGCTGCTCATGATGTTCAGCACCCTCAACCTGCAGGACATCGTGCAGTACCAAGCCGCGGACGGCTGGACGCTGCTGCCGCTGTGGGGCGACGGCCTCAGCCTTGAGCGCTGGGTCCTGCTCATCCCCATGCTCATCAGCTTCATCGTCTTCGTCACCTGCGTCTTCGCCGAAGCCAACCGCACCCCCTTCGACATGGCCGAATGCGAAACCGACCTCGTCGGCGGCTACCACACCGAATACTCCTCGATGAAATTCGCCTCCTTCTTCATGGGCGAATACGCCGCCATGGTCATCGGCTCCGCCCTCGTCGTCACCCTCTTCCTGGGCGGCTGGTCGATCGGCTTCGGACTCGACGAAAGCCTCGCTGCCTACAGCGAATGGCTGGCCGTCATCTGCCAGTTCATCGTCTTCCTCATCAAACTGCTGGCCTTCATCTTCTTCTTCGTGTGGGTGCGCTGGACGCTGCCGCGCTTCCGCTGGGATCAAGTCATGCGACTGGGCTGGCTGGTCTTCCTTGAAATCACCATCGCCAACATCTTCCTGACCGCAGCGATCATGTACTTCATCAAGTAACCCACCCCTTTCACCCCCATGTCATACGTACCGATCAAACGGCCCAAGTTCTCGCTGCTCGACAAACTCTACGTCGTCGAACTGGTCAAAGGACTCTGGATCACCCTCAAACACCTCGCGCTCTCCGTCGCCGGCAAGAGCCGCAACAAAAAAGCCTTCAACGGCAAAGGCGTCGGCGTCTGCATGCCCTTCCCCGAGCAGCGCTGGGACAAACACCTGCCGGAATACTACCGCGGCGCGCCCACCCTCGTGAGAGGCGAAGACGGACGCGAGCGCTGCGTCTCCTGCCAACTCTGCGAATTCATCTGCCCGTCGCGAGCCATCCGGATCACCCCCGGCGAAGTCTCCCCCGACGCCAACTGCAGCAAGCAGGAGAAAGCCCCCAAGGAGTTTGAGATCGACATGCTGCGCTGCATCTACTGCGGCATGTGCCAAGAAGCCTGCCCCGAGCAAGCCATCTTCCTCTCCAAGGAATACCTCATCACCCCGACCGATCGCAGCCAGGCCATACGCAACAAAGCCACCCTCTACAAACTGGGCGGCACGCGCAAGGGCCTCGTCAACAAGTGGAACCAATACAAATAAACCCAGCCATGGAATACGCCATCAGCAACATCCTGTTCTACATCCTCGCCCTGCTGGCCATCATCTTCGCCTGCAACGTCCTGCGATCGAGCAACCCCGTCACCTCGGCCATGAGCATGGCCGTCTGCTTCGCCTTCACGGCCGCCATCCTCTTCGGCCTCGGCGCACAGTTCCTAGGCATCGTCCAGCTGCTCGTCTACGCGGGTGCCATCCTCGTCCTCTTCCTCTTCGTCGTCATGATGCTTGACGTCAAAGCCGAAGAGCGCAAAACCTCGCGCTTCGCCACCGCGCTGACAGGCGCCGTCATCGCAGGCGTCCTCGCCGGCATGATCGCCAACCTCGCCATCAACCTGCCCGGAGCGAAGAACGGCAGCTGCCCCGTCAAAGCCCTCTGCTGCGACGAGGAAAGCGCCGCCTGCTGCATCGACCCGAAAGCCGCCGCCGCACAAGCCGAAGCGCCTGAAAACTTCGGAGGCCCGCTGGCCGTCGTCAACCCGAGCGCCTCGGACAACGACGCCACCGCCATTGCCGGCACCCTCTACACCTCCTACAACATCCAATTCGTCATCCTCTCCTTCGCCCTGCTCGCCGCCACGGTAGGCGCCGTGGCACTGGCCCGCAAGATCCGCAAAGACTAACCGACACAACACACCATGGTACCTTTAGCACATTACCTGATCTTTTCGGGCATCCTCTTTGCCATCGGCCTGGCCGGCGTCATCATCCGCCGCAACATCATCGTCATCCTGATGTGCCTTGAAATGATGCTCAGCGCCGCCAACGTCACCCTCGTCGCCTTCTCGCGAGCCCGGGGCACCGAAGGCATCCCCGTCTACGACGCGCAAGTCCTTTCCCTCTTCATCGTCGCCGTAGCAGCGGCCGAAGTCGCCATCGGGCTGGCCCTCATCGTCGCCATGTTCCGCGCACGCAAATCGGTTGAGACCACATCCCTCAACACCCTGAAAGACTAACCCCCCGGCCCACATATGATACAGAACCTCCCCTGGTTATACCTTCTGCTCCCCCTGATTGCGGCAGCGATCAACTGGCTGCTCTTCAGCAAGTGCCCGCGCACCACCGCAGCCATCTCCATCATCTCGGCCGCGGCCACCCTCGGCCTGACCATCGCCTACCTCTGCGGGTTTGAGACCGGCGAAGCCGACGTCTACACCTGGCTGCCCGTCGGCGAAGGCACCTCGCTGAGCATGGGCCTGCTGCTCGACCCGATGGCCCTGCGCATGATGCTCGTCGTCACCGGCATCGGCCTGCTCGTCCACATCTTCTCCGTGGGCTACATGAAAGGCGACCCCTCGAACAAGAGCCGCTACTTCGCCGGCCTGAGCATCTTCATGTTCAGCATGAGCTGCATCGTCCTGGCCGACAACCTCGCCATGACCTTCATCGGCTGGGAAATGGTCGGCTTCTCCTCCTACCTGCTCATCGGCCACTGGTACCACAAAGACAGCGCCGCTGACGCCGCCAAGAAAGCCTTCATCACCAACCGCGTCGGCGACTTCGGCTTCCTCATCGGCATCGTCCTCACCCTCGCCGCCTTCGGCACCCTCAAGTTCAGCGACATGAGCGGCACCGCCGCCGGCCTCACCCCGGCCCTGCTCACCGCCGTCATCCTCTGCCTCTTCTGCGGCGCCGTCGGCAAATCCGCCCAATTCCCCCTGCACGTCTGGCTGCCTGACGCCATGGAAGGCCCGACGCCCGTCTCCGCCCTCATCCATGCCGCCACCATGGTCGCCGCCGGCGTCTACATGATGGTGCGCCTGCAAGTCAGCATGGGTACCGCCGCCTTCACCGACACCGCCTGCCTCGTCATCAGCATCATCGGTGCCGCCACCGCCGTCCTTGCCGCCCTCATGGCCCTGCAGCAAGACGACATCAAGCGCGTGCTCGCCTACTCCACCCTCTCGCAACTCGGCTACATGATCATGGCCGTCGGCCTGCTCGCCGGCGAAGCCGCCATGTTCCACCTCTACACCCACGCCTGGTTCAAAGCCCTGCTCTTCCTCGGCGCCGGCGCCATCATCGTGCGCTGCCACCACGAGCAGGACATCTGGAAAATGGGCGGACTGGCCAAGAGCATGCCCACCACGAGCCTCTGCTTCCTCATGGGCACCTTCGCCCTCATCGCCATCCCCGGCTTCTCCGGCTTCTACTCCAAAGAAGCCATCCTCGACGCCGCCCTCGCCAAGAACCCCGCCTTCTTCTGGATCGGCGCCGGCGTAGCCGCCCTGACCACCTTCTACATGACGCGCCTCTGCATCGCCGCCTTCCTCGGCAAAGCCCGTGCTGAAGGCGCCCAGCACGCCACCGAAGCCGGTGCCAGCATGCTGCTGCCGCTCATCATCCTGGCCGCCATGGCCATCATCTCCGGCAACGGCGTCATCGCCGATCAACTCGTACCCTTCGGCGGCTTCAGCGCCCACGGCTTTGAAGTAGGCATGCCCTTCTACGTCAGCCTCGGCGCCCTCCTTCTGGGCCTCATCGCCGCCTTCGCCGTCTACGGCTTCGGCAAGCGCGGAAGCGACCCGCTGTCCGGCAACGCCGTCTCGACAGCCCTGCGCCGCCGACTCTACATCGACTGCTTCTACGACAAAGTCCTCATCAGCGGCATCCAGCAGAACGTCGCCCGCGTCATCGAAGCCTTTGATGAAATGATCATCCGCGGACTGCTCGCACAGGGCCTCGTCTGGATCACCAGCCGCATCGGCATGATGCTCAGCTGGATCCAAAACGGAGCGCTCAACCGCTACGCCTTCGTCACCGGCTTCGGCATCATCATCGTCATCTTCCTCATGGTCTTCATGATTAACATCTAAACCGACTTTCACACTATGCTTACCCTGATCGTTGCCGTACCCCTGACAGCAGCAGCCCTCATCGGCCTGCTCAAGACACCCGGTAAACCCACGGCCATCATCGCGGCGGCCCTCATGCTCATCCTCACCGCCTGCGCCGTCTTCGGCTGCTGCAGCAGCTGCTGCGGCACCGAATGCAGCGCAGCCAACCTCAGCCTGAACCTGCCGCTGAGCAAAATCATGCTCGTCCTCACCGCGCTCGTCACCTTCGGCGCGGCCCTCGGCCTCAAAGCCCCGAACAAAGACGCCGACCGCAGCTGGGCCATCTCCGCCCTGCTCATCTCGGCGGGAGCCGCCGGCGCCTTCATGTCCGACAGCCTCATCTCCTTCTACGCCTTCCACGAACTGGCCCTCATCCCGACCTTCGTCATGATCGGCTACTACGGTCGCGGTGACCGCCGCACCATCGCGTGGACGACCACCATCTACCTCGGACTGGCCAGCATGGTTCTGCTCGCCGGCATCCTGATGCTCTGCATCAGCCTGCAAGCCTGGACCTTCAGCGGCATACGCGCCGCCGTCGAAACCCTCGCCCTCGGCGGCCTTGCCAACTTCAGCGGCGCCTACCTGAGCGCCGTCGGCCTCATCCTCATCATCGGCTTCGGCACCCTCGTCTCCCTCTTCCCCTTCCACACCTGGGCTGCCCCCGCCTACGCCAGCGCACCGACCCCCGTTGCCATGATGCACGCCGGCGTCCTCAAAAAGTTCGGCCTCTACGGCCTCTTCACCCTCGTCTGGGCTCTCGGTCCGGTCAGCGACGCCTACTTCGGCGACTGGATGAACCTGCTGCTCGTCCTGCTGCTGGGCAACATCCTGTGGGTCGGCTACGTCACCGTCTCGCGCACGCGCCTCGACGACATGCTCGGTAACTCCTCCGTCATGCACATGGGCTACCTCTTCCTCGCCCTCGTCGTCTTCATCAACAGCGGCGCGCGCAGCGAACTCGCCTTCAACGGAGCCGCCCTCCTCATGCTCGCCCACGGCCTGAGCATCGCCATGCTCTTCCTGCTCACCGGGCAAATCGAAAGCCAGACCCGCACCCTCGAACTCGACTCCATGGGCGGCCTCGCGCAGAAACTGCCCAAACTCGGCTTCCTCTTCGGCCTGGCCGGCCTCGCCTCCATCGGCCTGCCCCTGCTGGCCAACTTCCCGGGCGAGTTCACCATCTTCGTCTCCTGCTTTGACGGCTGGCAGCCCGGCAGCAACGCCGTCGAAGGCGGCGTACTGGGCAGCATCGCCTCGTGGTTCGGCGGCCTCGGCCCCGTGCAGCTCACCCTCATCTTCGCCCTGTGGGGTCTGGTCATCAGCGCCATCTACATGCTGCGAGCCTTCCGCCGCATCTTCACCGGCGACGTACGCCTCGCCTCCGAGCGAGCCACGAAACTGAGCTGCAGCGACATCCTCTCGGCCTCCTTCCTGGCCCTCTTCATCGTCCTCTTCGGCGTCTTCCCCTGCGTCTACCTCATCTGATATCAACACACCGATACCCTCACAACCATGACCGAACAAATCACATCGATGTACAGCTGGTGGGAGTTTGCCCCCTCCATCGCACTGGTGGCCCTCGCCATCATCCTGCTGATGGCTGACACCTTCCTGCCGAAGTTCCCGAAGCGCGCCTACGCCGTTGCAGGCGCCGTGGGCTGCTTCTGTGCCGCCTACGCCTGCTGGGTACAGGCCAGCGGCCAATACGGCGTGAGCGCCCTACACACTTGGCTGCCCGTTCTGCCGCTCATCGCCTGCCTCGGCTGCATAGCCACCGGCATCTGCCTGCTGCTCAACATCGACTACCACCGCATCACCTGTGAATCCGTCAACGGCGGACAAAGCGAAGAAGGCGCCGGCGAATTCAGCATCCTGCCCCTCATCGCCGCCGCCGGCATCTGTGCCCTCTGCAACGCGCGGGACATCGTCATGCTCTTCGTCGGCCTTGAAACCGTCACCCTGAGCTCCTACGTCCTCGTCGGCTACTACCGCCGCAACCAAGGCTCGATCGAAGCCGGCATCAAATACCTCATCCTCGGTGCCCTGAGCACCGGCCTGCTCGTCTTCGGTGCGGCGTGGTACTTCGGCATGACCGGCAGCCTCTCCATCGACATCAACAGCTACCTCAACGCCCTGAGCGGCGGCCCCACGCAAGCCCCCATCATCTACAGCGGCTTCATTGCAGCCCTCTGCTTCATGCTTGCGGCCGGCCTCTTCAAGATCGGCGGTGCACCCCTGCACACCTGGATCCCCGACGTGTATCAGGGCGCCCCGACCCCCGTCTCCGCCTTCCTCGGCGTCGCCTCGAAGGCGGCGGGCTTCGCCTTCCTCCTCATCATCCTGCAACCGCTCAGCGACATCGCTGCCCTGCGGAGCACCCCTGAAATCACCACCTACCCGGGCGGCATCGCCTTCGGCCTCGCCATCGTCGCCATCGCCACCCTGCTCATCGGCAACCTCGGAGCCATCCCGCAGCGCAACGCCAAACGCCTGCTCGGCTACTCCTCCATCGGTCAGGCCGGCTTCATCCTCGCCTTCTTCCAGGGCGGCAACTGCTCGGACTGCGGCGTCCTGTTCTACCTCGCCGCCTACGGCCTCGCGACCCTGCCCGCCTTCTGCGCCATCGCCCTCGTCCGCAGCCAGCGCGGCAGTGAAGAAATCTCTGCCTTCCGCGGCCTTGCGCGCACCAACCCGCGCCTCGCCTTCCTCATCACCGTCTGCTTCGCCTCGCTGGCAGGTGTTCCGCTGACCTTCGGCTTCCTCGCCAAACTGAGCGCCATCTTCTTCATCTGCGAGCCCCAGTCGGCCATCATCGCCGACTGGCTGAACTGGACCCTGCTCGGCGTCATGATCGTCTGCGCCGCCGCCGGCTTCTACTACTACTTCAAGATCATCCGCGCGATGTACTGGGAAAAGCCGCTGCCCGGCGACGAAGCCCTGAAGCTGCCCGTCGTCACCGGCTTCATCATCACCCTCTGCGCCGTGGCCCTGCTCATCATCGGCACCCTGCCCGTCTTCAACGCCAGACTCTTCATCTGACGAACGGGCGAGCTCATCACCCCATCACAACGCCCTGCCGCCCAACGCGGCAGGGCGTTTTCGCATCCTGAACCCCGCGGTCTTCAAACACAGCAACAGCCGCCAAGCCACCCGAGCGAGCCCCTACAACGGCTCATCATCCAAAAGCACAGAGAGAGGGAAGCGCCAAAGCGCCTCCCTCTCTCCCTGTTGATCGTACCGGCTGTGGGACTCGAACCCACACTCCGAAGAACTCGATTTTGAGTCGAGCGCGTCTACCAATTCCGCCAAGCCGGCGGTACGCAGACAACGGGCGTATTAAACACCAAAATCGGCAAGCTGTCAAGCACAAAGCATCACAAATCATCCCATCTCGCCCCGGCACAGCATCCGAAGAGCGGATGAGACCACAGACGCCGCGCCAGAGACCCCGGCGAACTCAAACCGAGCAAAAATCGCCGCCGCTGCCCCTCGCGGGCGAAATCAGGCAGCGACGCCGCCTCCGGAAGAGGCGGCGACGGCGGCAGCGGCGGCAACACAAGCGCCCGCCCGTCACTCAAACAACCCTCACAGCGAGCGCAGGGCGCCGGAAGCGACCTCCCCGTAAAATACAACTCGAGCGCCTCATTGATACAGCCCCCCGAACCCAGCATCTCCAGCAGCGCCTCCAAGCGAGCCAAATCCCCCGCGCGACGGCGCTCGTAGGCCGCCTGCAACTCGCGAGCCACCTCGCGTGCATCAGCCGCACCCGCCGCGCGAAGACAAAGCGCACGGCGGCGAAAACTCAGCCGCCACTCACCCGCCGCCTCGCACTCCCGCAACTGCTCCATCGCCTCGGCAAACGAACAGCCCCAAGCCAAAGCCGCCTCCTCCACCTCAGCCTCGCGATGTGCGTCAAGCCAGCGCAAACGCGACGCCTCAGCCTCCTCGCGGCCGTCCAGAACAAGCTCCAGCGGAAAAAGCGGCTGCACCTTGTAAAAACAAAAGCCCTGCGCCTCCACCTGCACCGCCCCCGCCTCCGTCAAACGCGCCAGTGCACGCAGCGGCACATCCTCCGGCACATCGCAACTCACCCCCAGCTCCCAGAGCGACACCACGCGGCGCCCGGCCGGCAGCAGCCAGCGCACCGCGCGCAGCACCCCCTCCTCATCCGGCAGCGCCGCCTCCAAGCGATTGCGCGCATCGCGCACATCCGCCCCCTCCAGCAAAACAAGCGACAAAGCCGGCGCACCGTCGCGCCCCGCGCGCCCCGACTCCTGCACATAAGCCTCGGGCGACGACGGCACATTCACATGCAGCACCGTCCGCACATCAGGCTTATCGACCCCCATCCCGAAAGCAACCGTCGCCACCAGAACCGGCAAGCGATTGTGCAAAAAAGCATCCTGGAGCGCCTCGCGCTGCTCCGCAGGCAGCCCCGCGTGATAACACGCCGCGCGAAGCCCCCTCCCGGCGAGAGCCGCCGCAAGCTCCTCCGCCCCCTTGCGCGTACGCGCATACACCACCGCCGGCAACCGCCCGGGCTCCGCAAGCAACTCCGCCGCCCGCCGCTGCGCCGCGTCCGCAGACCCCGCGAGCTCGACGCGCCGCGTAATATTCTCGCGAAAGGGCGACAAAGCCACCACATCCTGCGGCAGCACCCCGAAGGCCGAGCACAAATCCTGCCGCACGCGCAAAGTCGCCGTCGCCGTCAGCGCCAGCACCGAGCGAAACCCGAACCTGCGCCACCACGTCGGCAAGCGCAAATAATCCGGGCGAAAACTATGGCCCCACTCCGACACACAATGCGCCTCATCCACCACGAAAAGCCCAAGCGGCAGCCCCCGCAGCGCAGCGCCCAAATCCTCCGCCTCCAGCGACTCCGGAGCCGCGAAAAGCAAACGCAAGCCCCCCTCGCGCACGCGCCTCAGCACCTGCAAACGCTCATCGGGAGACAGCGTCGAATCAAAGCGCGCGCACGGCACCCCCACCTCCTCCAGCGCACGCACCTGATCGCGCATCAGCGCCAACAGCGGAGACACCACCAGCGAAACCCGCCCCAGCAGCACCGCCGCCGCCTGATAACAAAAACTCTTCCCATAACCCGTCGGCAGCACCCCGAGAGCCGACACCCCCGCCACCGCGCGGCGAATCAACTCCCCCTGCCCCGGCCGCAGCTTCGCCTTACCGAAGCGTTGCATCACCGCTTGCAACTCCTCCGCAAAAGACGCGGGCAAACACAGAGAATCGGAAACAGACATCAGCAGCGCCATTATGCCGCGCCGCCGCCGACAAATCAAGCCGAAGCCGCGGCAGCACCCCGATCCGCTTACGCGGTCCATTCCGAGAGCAGCGTCCGCCACCGAGCCCGACACCATCCCGGCCCCGAGAACGCGGCAGCGCACCGCCGACGGAACAGGCGGACAAAAAGGCGAAAACACAAGGGGGAAGCCCTTTCAGGCTTCCCCCGGCTAAGTTGTTATGAAGCGGATGGGGTGGGATTCAATACATTGAAAAATCAATGACTTACAAGCTTGCGTCTAGCGAAATGTCTAGCATGCCCTCTCCAAAAGCCCTTTTTGAGCCCTGCGCTTCACAGCGCTAAACTTTCCTTTACTATCTTCGCAAAAGAGGGTCATTTTCTTTAGCCTTGTTGAACAGCCTCGTCATTCCTGCCGCAGATTATACCCCCTCTGCCCTCAGAAAGCAAGCTTCCCGGCGGGGCTATGCGTATAATACGCTTGTTCTTTTGATGCAACTATACAACCTCTGCCAAAAGCTCTTGACAGTCATATATTTGTGCTGTTGTATGCCCTTTGCAACCGGATACAACCCAGAGCAACTCTGCGCAACTCAGAGAGCTGCCGCAAGCGCCACATAGCCAGCCATAGGAGAGGGAGAGAAGCAAGAGCGCCGGCCTCCTTCCCATCGGAGCGCCGGCGCTTGCAGTGTCATTCTGCTGCTTCATCACCGTTCAAGATGTACTCAATCGGTATGAGGAGGCAATCGGTTGTAGTCACCCTCCCGCTGATTGATTGCTTGCATGGTAGGCACGTCACCCCCGGTGCTTGTAAGAGCGTCTTTTTGAGCCCGTTTCTACCGCAGAGACAGGAGCTGTCTCTCAGCCTCTCCTTCAGTAGAGTGTTTGCGGGATGAATTTTCAGCAGCTGTTTGCCCTCAAGTTCCGGGTGCTTCTTGCTCTTTTTGCCGTCCTCAAGATAGGTCATGTTGAGCGTCCCAAGCTCCCTCTCCGCTTGTTCCCTTGCTTCACTTCCCTTTGCTCCGCTCTTGATGCACGTTTCCAAGGCCTGCCTCACCGTGGTTCTGCCAAGGGTAGGAATGTCCCCCAAAGCTCGCAGCGCCAGCAAGGCTTCATTTTCGCTCTCCAGCTCCTGCCCGATTCCCTGAGCTATCCCCACCGCGTGCTCTCGGAACTCAGGTGACAGAGGCTCATCGTGCAGAAGATGCCACTCGCCGGCCATGAACTCACCGAGCATCTGTGCCGTGCGTCCGTTGACGCCGGCCTCCTCGATGCAGGAAGCCAGCTTGCCGGCGTCGTCCTTGATGAAAGGCGCTTTGCTGAGCACCCGCGCCAGCAGCCTTTCCGTATAGTCTTTGCTTGTCACCTTGTCGCGAGCTCTCAGAAAGCTCTTCCTCATGGTCGCGAGCTTCTCCCCGGGAGAAAGCTTTTCAATGTCCAGCACCAGAAAGCGGCTCATGTCAGAATCCTCATTCAGAGAGTTGCGTATAGCAAAGAAGAGGAAGCAGGAGGTAATGATGAAGTTTTCCACCTCTCCGCTGCCGTCCATCTGTGTTTTGCTGATAGCCTCTCCATAAGAGGCGCTGCGTGCAAGCTCCAAGATGTGAGCAATGTTTGCCTTACTGCGCTTCTCACCGTTTGCCTCCATCTCGTCCATGACCACGGGACGGGAGGACTTACGCAGAGCGCGCCGCACGGCCGCTTCTGTGGTATTAGCGCCCCCCATGACAAGAGCGAGCCCGCCGCGTCCGTTGCTCTCTATGCTCCCGCCGAGCAGAGAACAAACGGCATTCTTGAGCTCCGTTTTCCCGCTTCCGGCCGGCGCATTGACCCAGATATGAGGACGAAAAGGCAGAAAGGCTCCCAGTATAGCGCACACTGTCCACCCCGTCAGCACTTCCGCAGCATAGGCCTGCTTCCACGGGCGAGCCGAAAAAAGCTCCATGACCGCTCGCGCCTCTTCTGCACTCATCGGCTCCATAGCAGGGCAGGGAAGAGGGTCGCCTTTGTCGTAGATACGGTACTCCCCGGAAGTGCCCTTGAGCACGTTCGGAGACTGCGCCAGCTCTCCTCCTTCAGAGACTCGCCAACAGGAAGTGCCGGCGTTGTACATGAGGCCGTTCTGCTCAGGCCACGCGCCCAGCGCCCGCACGCTCTCAGGGTTGTACACCTTGCCGCCGCTTCGGTCAAGCAGGTAGTTACCGATTAGCGAGAGCAGAGCGTTCTCAGAAAGGTTCCGTACATCCTTCTCCGGAAAAAGCCATGAGGCCAGAATCTCCGGTTTCTCAAACTGCCGTATGTCTTTGCCCTTGTGTTGCCCGGCTTTCAGCTTGTATATCTTGCCGTTCTTGACGCCGTAGTATACGTAGAGCTCTCCCTGAGTGCCCATGACAAGCAAGGGAGGCAGGTTGGAGAGAGCACCCTGTGCTTCCGCCTCTGCCTTGTCCTGCATTGCTTGCGCATGATAGTCTCTCAGAATGTCTGCTGATGTCTTTTCTTTGTGTTCTGATATGCTGTACATATTCAGGTTATATCGGTTTGCAGTTTCTCAAAATGTCATTCACCAGCGCGCAAGGCTCCTCAGGGTTATACTGTTCTCGCGCGTCCTTAAAGCCCTGCTGAGGGCTCCATACCTTCACGGTTCGCACGCCGGCATCGTGTAGCAGGGTCGCAACGCGCCGGGCTCCCTCCTGCCCCGGAATGTCCGCATCTGCCAGAATGATAACGGCCTTCCCCCGAAAGCATACCGCCCACTCCGCTTTGAAAGCCCTGCATCCAGGACTTGCCACCACGGCCGGGAAGTAATTCCCCGGCAGATACTCGCTCGTATCGTCAAGCCCTGTTTGATGTGCCTCCATCAGGGCAGCAACTGAGCAATCTACCGCCAGCTTGTCACTCTCCCCTTCTGTGATAATCGCCGTATCATGGTACTTCAGAGCCCCGGCGCCCCACAGGGAAGCACCAGCCCCCTTGATGCATGCCCGAAACTTCCCGCCCGGCTTGCCGGCATCCAACATGCCGGCTTCAATCCAGCGCCCGCCGCTTATGAGTTCAGCCGGCGCTTTGCCCTGCTTAGGAGCTCGCACCTTGACCGCCTGCACCTTCAGCTCTCCCGAGCTTTCATCACGGCCGGCGGAAATGAACAGCAACTGCCCGCGCGGTGTCAGCCCGCACAAGCCATAGTCTGCCAGCTCTACAGCGTCCAGATGCCAGAGAAAGGCGCGTGAAGGCAGCCTCAAGTCAGAAGCATAGGCGGCCATGCGCTCAGGGTTTCTCCGTGCCCTCTCCACAGCCTCCAGAATCAAGGCTCTGAGCTGTTCCGGCGTGCCGGCGCCTACCTCTTCACCACAGGCTCTGAGGCGCTCTTCAGAGCCCCCTGAAGCGCAGGCTTGCGCGGCATGATGCAGAGCTTGCTTGTTCGTTTCAGAGCTCCCCTTAGAAGGAAGCTTCGCTGCTCTCTGCCGCCTCTTCGCCCTTGCTTGCCGTGGACTCAGGTGGTAGCCTGTCTCAGCTGCGATGTGCTCCATGAGCTCGTCAAGGTGTCCCGGCGTGTTGGGAATGCCGGTGCAAGCGCCCGCCAGTTCAAGCAGGTTCACCGAGATTTTTCCGCATGCCCAGCATGTTGCGCGGCCTTCCCCTTTGTACTCCCGGATTTCCACCTTGAGCGTCTCCCTGTGAGAGCCCCAAGGGCAAGCGCAGCGCCAGCCCTTCCCCACCGCGCGGCCGGAAAGTTGCCTTTCAGCATAGCAGCGCATGGAATCGAAGCTTTTCAGGGCTGCAAGGTCTGCGGTGCTGTAGTTCACTGAACCCTCCTTTCATCACCCATCTTGCGCTTCATGTATGAACGCGCCCAGCTCGGAACCTCAATCTTAACTACACCCTTCCACTTCTCGCGCCATGCGAATAGAGCCAAGGATTCAACTCGCTCTGCCGCTTGCTCAGGGTTTGCCAGAACCTCCACCGGGACGCCCCGCGCCTCTATTGCCGAGAGAGAGCCGGCGATGCTCTCCAGCGTCACCCTGCGCCGCTGCAAAAGAAAGTGCAGCTCTGAAGCCGTGCCCACTATCAGCAGGAGGCGCAACCGATAAGCAAGCATGCGTTGGATTTCTCGCAAGAAGCGAGCCCTCTCATGAGTGAGGCTGTTGAGAAGGTCAGGAAGGCTTTTGCGCTCGATGCACACTTCTTCAGTCAGTGACTGTAGGGAATAATCACCTGTGTCAAGCGTTGCTCTTGAGCTTCTGAGATGCCGGAAGCACAAAGGCGCCTGCTCGCGAGTGTCGCAAAGCAGAATCGGCTCACTGATGTGAATCTTCTCGCTCATACCTTCGTCCCCTCCTTAGGTTTTTTCTGCTTCCCGCTCTTCTTCTTTAAGAGAAGCTGTTCGGCTTCCGTGGTGAGAAAAGCCTCTACGTCCTGCACGTTGTAGCGGAAGCGCCCCGGTTTTCCGATGAAGCGCACCTTGTGCTCCTCCAAAGGCTTTTGCAGCTTCCTACTCATCGTCACATGATTCAGCCCAAAGTATTCAGCCAGCTGCTTCACATTCATCCAACGCGCCTTGCCTCCGCTCTCTCTGTTCTCCGCAGCTTCCGTTACCAGCTTGCACATATAGTCAAGCGCAACGAAAAACAAACCGGGAGTGACAAAGTGCTCTGCCATGTGCGGCTCCATGAGTTTCTTCAGCTCATCGCCGGCCTCGTATTCAGTATTCATTTTTTCTTTCTCTCTTTATCGTGTTTCTTGCCTTCTCGAAGCCACTTCTCAATCTCGTCCAGATTGAAGCGCGCCTTCGCGTGCTTTGCCTCCATCGCGACATTTAACAGGACGCAAGGAGCACCTCCCTGACGCCAGCGCCGCACCGTCTCAGGATGCACCTGAAAGACGCTTGCAAGCTCCGCTGCCGTCAGCCAGCGTTGTTTGTTTAAGTTGGATAACATTGTTTTAATCGATTTGTGCGTAGTTTATATTTGTTTTCACGGGGATAAATATAACGGTTTTATTCGTGTTGTCAAGAGGAATTTTAACAGAAGCGCTATATATTCAATACGAATTGAAATAGGCATACAACATATTGCGTTGTTGTTATATCTAAGGCCATGAATGTACACCAGATGTTGTAGGCGATTTTTTCCACCCGCATAATCTGCCCGCCCTCAGGCAATTCCCCTCTTGCCTCAGTTTTGCCTCTTCGTGAGGGCAGGGAGGGGGGAGGGGGTAAGGAATCTTTTTAACAGGTATATACCCCGCGCCTTCCTTCCGCCGATACCCCTCGGAAACTCTGAATTATGTCAAAAGTTTACCGTTACAAACAATTTTCAAATGTAAACAAATGCAAAGCGGGCTCGCACGATTCCCCTTCGTGCAAACCCGAATCCGCGCCGGCGGTCATACAACTTTCCGCCCCCTTTTGCAACTTTCGGAGGCTTTTTGCAACCGCTATACAACCCCACTCAAGGGATTTAAATTCTTTATTATAAACAAGTTGTATTAAGTAAAAACTCTATGAGAAGGGACAAGTTGCATGGTTGTATGAAAAAAACGCCTCTATATGCGCGCAAGAGCTCAGACTGAGCCGGGCTCCTCTTCCCTCACCTCAAACCCCGCCGGCATGATATTTCTCAATGCTTGCTCTTTGTCCTGCGGTTGCGGTCGGAAGTACCTCTGTTGTATTTCCTCGGATTCATGCCCCACCAGCACGCGGCACATATCTGCCGTAATTCCTGACGTGCGGGCAGCCGTGACGACATAGCTTCTCAGGCTGTGAAAGCTCTTGTTCGATACAGAGCGCCGGCCGCCGCCCTTCGCGCTCACGCTAGCACGCTGAGCTATGCCGAGAGTCTGAAGAAGAGAGGTAAACTCCGTTGACAGATACCCGGGGCTGCGCCTGTAGCGCTCCTCCATGTCGGGAAACACATAGGGACTATTGCAGGCGTGAGCCTTGAGAAAGCGAAGCCTTTCCTTCATGAGTATAGGATACTCAAGCCGCGCTCCCGTTTTCTGCGTCCAAAGACGAATCACGCCCTTTTCGAAGTCGATAGAGTCCCACCGCATGCACACAATGTCCCCTAGCCTCTGCCCGGCCGTGTTGAGGCACAAGAGAACGATGTCAGGCCAAGGCGCCGGCGCCTTACTGAGAATGAGCATTATATCCTCGCGCGTGAAAGCCTCGCGCCGCATGGAATCCTTGCCAAGGTCTTTGATTTTGCACTTTTTCATCGGATTCCGGCTCAGAAACCCTTCCTCGATAGCCCTATTAAAGGCGGAAGAAACGTGCTGCCTCATGGTTTCAATGGTGCGAGAGGCAATCGTCCCGGCCAAGGAGTCAAGGAAGTCCTGACACTTCTGATGGGTTACCCAGTCAAGCCGGCGTTCGGCATCCCCCGCCAAGAAGCGCAGAAAGAGCTCGAAAGCCCTCTTCTTGTTTTGTTGAGTAGACTCCCTGCAGTTCATCGAAAAGTTGTTCAAATAGTCTCGCACTGAGGGCATCTTTGCAGCAGCTCCGCCGGTTGCGGCCGCTGCTCGCAGCGCGTCCACCTCTTTATCAAGGGAGGATAGGCCAAGAGCAAGGCGCTCCATTGAATCGGCTTGCCTTTGAGCCCGCGCTTTCAGGTTCGCCGGCTTCTCCCCCGGTGCAGTGATGGGCACCTTCGTAGACTTCATGAAACTCTTACCATTGACTCGGAAGGTAGCGTACCAAACATTCCTTCCCTCCTTCTTTGAAATTCCGGCCATAGCTCTTTTTTCGGTAGTGGTGTAAGACGTTGCCTCGCGTCTAGCGCCCTGCGGCACGTCTAGCACGCGTCTAGCGGCACGTCTAGCAGAACGTCTAGCGCTGAGGTGTGCGCTCATGCTATCGTAGGCTAAGCAGAAAGTCAAGAAAAGCCTGAAAATACAAGGGGAAAGCCCTTTTAGGCTTCCCCCTGTAAAGTTGTTTTTAAGCGGATGGGGTGGGATTCGAACCCACGGAAGGTTACCCTTCGGCGGTTTTCAAGACCGCTGCATTCAACCGCTCTGCCACCCATCCCTGAGAGCGACCCGCTTGCGAGTCGGCGACGTGCGCTCATGGTATCACAAAGCTCCGCCCCTCGCAAGCCTTTTTCGCAAGGGAGCCGCAAAGCGGAACGTCGTCGCCTGCGAGGAGCCTCCGCTGCGCCGGGACGCAGAGCCGAGACGCAGAGCCGGGACGCAGAGCCGGGACGCAGCGTGCCGCGGCTGCGCCGCGATACGGACTTGAAAGCGCAGGCTCTGCGTGCTAGAATACACCCGACGATGAGCAAAACCAAGCCCCCCGTACCCCTGCAGAACAACCCCAGCGCCATTCAGAGCATGTTCGGGGACTACTATCTGGAGTACGCCTCGTACGTCATCCTCGAACGCGCCGTGCCGCACATCATCGACGGGCTCAAACCCGTGCAGCGCCGCATTCTGCACGCTATGGAGCGCATGGATGACGGCCGCTTCAACAAGGTCGCCAACATCGTCGGCGACACGATGAAGTATCACCCGCACGGCGATGCGTCCATCGGCAGTGCTCTCGTCACGCTGGGGCAAAAGGGGCTGCTGATCGACACGCAGGGCAACTGGGGCAATATCCTCACCGGCGATACGGCGGCTGCTCCGCGATACATCGAAGCCAGACTCTCGAAGTTCGCGCAGGAGGTCGTCTTCAGCCCGAAAGTTACCGAATGGAAGCTCAGCTATGACGGCCGCAACAAGGAGCCTGTCTCGCTGCCCGTCAAGTTTCCGCTGCTGCTGGCACAGGGGGCACTGGGCATTGCCGTGGGTATGAGCTGTCTGATTCTGCCGCACAATTTCAATGAGCTCATAGATGCAGCCATCAGTTACCTGCGGGGGCAGGAGTTCCGCCTCTACCCGGACTTTGCCACGGGCGGCCTTCTCGACGCGAGCAACTACAACGACGGCACCGGAAACAGCCGCCTGCGCTGCCGCGCCCGCCTAGAGGTCGTCTCCAAAAAGCTCATTCGCATCACGGAAATTCCCTACGGCACGACGACCGAATCGCTCATCCAGAGCATCGAGGCGGCGATGGACAAGGGGAAGCTCAAGATTGCCAAAATCGAGGACAATACGGCCGCGGAGGCCGATATCCTCATTCACCTCAATCCCGGCAGTGAGCCCGAGAAGCTTTGCAACGCGCTCTACGCTTTTACCGAATGTCAGGTGAGCATTTCGCCGAAGGCGGTTGTCATTGTCGATCGCAAGCCCGTGTTTATGGGGGTGAGCGAGATTCTCAAGCTCAATGTCGATCACACGAGAGAGACGCTCAGGTCGGAGCTGGAGGTGAAGCTCGGCGATTTGCAGGAGGAGTGGATGTTGGCGAGTCTCGAAAAAATCTTCATCGAGCATCGCATTTACAAGGTGCTGGAGGAGAGTGAGAGCTGGGAGCAGTCTCTGGCCGAGATCGGCGAACGGCTCGCGCCTTACGTCGTCGATTTCATCCGCCCGGTGACTCGCGAGGACATCATTCGCCTCACGGAAATCAAAATCCGCAAGATTGCGAAATACGAGATTCACGAGGCCGAGAAGCACATTGCCGATCTCGAGGCGGATATCGAGCGCTGCCGCCGCGATCTCGCTCAGCTCACCCGATACACCATCCGCTGGTTTGAGGGGCTGCGCAAGAAGTACGGAGCCGCCTGGCCCCGCCGCACGGAGTTGTGCGAGTTCGACAGTGTCAGCCGCGCGGAGGCCGCCGTGGAGAATGAGACGCTGTATCTCGACGATGAAGGCTTTGCCGGCTACGGCGTTCGCAAGGGCACGGCCATCGACAAGTGCTCGACGCTCAGCGATGTGCTGACGATTGACCACCAAGGCACCCTCTGCGTGCGGCGCATTCAGGAGAAGTTTTACGCCGGGCGCAAGCTGCTGGATATCCGCGTGCTGCGCCCGGACGACGACCCGGTCTTCAACCTCATTTACCGCGACGGCAAGGACGGCAACACCTATGCCAAGCGCTTCCGCATCGGCGGCTTTACCCGCGAGAAGGAGTATCAGCTGACGCAGGGTACGCCCGGCACGCGCATTTTCTTTTTGAGTGTCCACGGAAGCGATGAGGAGAGCGCGGCGGTGTCCGTCAACGTCTACCTCAAGAATCAGCTCAAGCGTCTGCGCCGCCCGATTCCCTTTGAGTTTGCGCGGCTGCGCATCAAGGGTCGCGCGGTTTTGGGCAATATTGTGACGAAGAATCAGGTCGAGCGCATCAGCCGCATCATGAACAGTGCCCCGAGCAGCGCGAATGCCGACGATGCGGTCGCGATCATGCCCGATCCGCCCGCTGCGCGGACGCAGGAGACCGCCGAGGCCGCGTCGCCGTCGGGCGCCGAGGCCGAGACTCCGGCCGAACGGCAGCAGCAGCTCGATCTCGGGCTTGAGTGACGGGCTCCGTCGCGGGCGTGAGCGGCGGAGGAGGCCCCTGCCCTCGGCTTGCTCTTGGCCTCGGCTCGCTCGGTTCCGCCCGCCGCCTCGCTGCTCGGCATCACCGAGCGTAGCTGTGCATGGATTCAATCTGCGGCAGCAGGTTCACCACCATGAAGGTCACGACAATGGCGGCGAAGGCCAGCAGCAGCAGGGGGCGGCGCCACGACGCGAAGGCGGGGTGGGGCTGCACGTGAAAATAGAGCAGATAGAGCAGCCAAGTCAGCAGTGACCAGACCTCTTTGATATCCCAAGCCCAGTAGCCGCCCCAAGCCGCATCGGCCCACACGGCGCCGCTGATCAGGCCGAAGCTCAGCAGGGGGAATGCGAGACGCACGACGGCATCCGCGGCGGCGAGGTCTTGCTCGCCGCGCCCGCGCCGAAAAGACAGCAGGCAGAGGAAGGCCGCCACCGTCATCAGCCCGTAGGCCAGCACGTAACTCGTTACGTGCGGCGCAAACCAAGGAGACTGCAAGGCCGGCATCTGGCGCCAAGCGGCCTGAAGAGGCATGCAGAGAGCCCCGATGAGGGCGAGAGCCGAGGCGGCGGCGAAGCAGCCCGTGAGCTCCAAGTGCCGGCAGCGGCGCATGAAGAGGGCTGCCGGGCCCATCGCCAGCGGGAAGAAGCAGAGCACGTGGCGCATGTTGCCGAAGGGCAGCGCCTCGGCCAAGGCGGCGTTAGCCGCCAGCAGCCCCAGAGACAGCACCCAGCCGACGGCCAGCAGCGCACGAGCAGCCCGCGGCCCTTGCCGCACCGCTGCGGCCGTCGAGGCGAGGCAGGCCAGCAGCGCGGCCGCCGTGAGCACGTAAATCATTGTTGTCATGCCTGTGCGTCCTCCTTTCCGTCGTCTGAGACACGAATATCGTCGCCGGAGGCGCCGGTACCGTCGTCAGAACCGCGGGTTCCGGTCTGAGCGGCCCGCTGAGAAGCGCTTGGGGCGTTGCCGGCGGCGCTGTCAGAGGAGTTGTCAGCGGCGGCGCTGAGCTTCGTGCGGCGGCAAGCGGCACCGCCCCAGCACCAGAAGGCGAGGCTGAGCAGCAAACCGAGCATCCCGCTCATCGCGCAGATGCGGCCGGGCGCGCGCCGCGCCTGCATGATGACGAGCAGCTTGTTGCCCATCGGGCGATAGCTCATCAGAGAAATCAGCCAGCCCTTGCATTCGATCGGCTCATTGACGCGCAGCAGCTCCGTCCGGCTCTCGGGCATGCCCTTGTAATCCGTCTGCAGCTCGCAGAGCGCGCGGTACTCCTTCACCGTCGGCGGCATCTGCATGATCAGCCTCGGCGTCTCGCCCGGCAGCATCAGGAAGGGGCGGTCGATGCCCGGCGCGGTTTTCAGATCGGAGAGCGGCCACGATTCATCGCCCAGCCAAAGGCGGCCGTCGCGCAAGCTCAACTCCTGCGGATTCTCCCAGCGCCCGTTGTGCGCCGACGCGATCTCGTAGCGCGTCACATCATCGTAAAAACTGACCTCAAACTCCTTCACCGCGAGGGAGAAGCCCAGAGGCCACTCGCGCCCGTCCTCCGTTTGTACGGACGATGCTCGCACGGAAGCGTCGGACGGCAGCGCCAGCGTTGCCGTCACCTCACCGCAGAAGTCCAAGTAGGCGCCCAGCGCCACCAGAAAGACGGACACATGCGACATGGCCAGCCACAGACGCGGCGTGAGCAGTCGCATTGCCAAATAGCCGAAAATGGCCACAAAAAGCAGACCCGTCAGCGCCGTGCAGCCCATGCCGACAGCCCCGGCCCACATCGCGCCGCCCTTCTGCGCCAGCTCAACGGCGCCGGCACCGTAGCGGAACAACACCGCTACGCCGGCCAGAGCGAGAAAGGCCAAGACCATGCCGACAATCAGGCGCAGCACCTGCCCCGCAGCGAGGCGCATCGCGCCCCAAAGCGACAGCATGGCGCCGATCACCCCCAGCAGCAGCATCGCGCCTCCGCGATACACATCAGGAGCACCCAATCGCGGGAACCCACCGGCAAAGAGCAGCACACAGACGGCGCCGATCAGCATCAGAGTCGCCTTGAGAGACGTTTTCATCATTGAAGCTTGTCCTTATGCACCGAGCGCACACGAAAGTCGGCCGTCGCTCACCGAAGGGGTGCGGTACCGCCGCCCTTCCCGCACCTCACCAGTTCCAAGAGATATCGACGACGCCCAGCAGCGTTTCGCGGTTCTGCTTATCGAAGGTCGGGCTGCGATACATCGCCCCCGCATAGTAGTCGATGCCGTGGTAGCGCACGCCGAAGCCCAGGCGCACCTCGCCCTGCCACGGCTCGCGGGAACACTTCGATTCAAAGGAGTGAAACACGCCGCCGTCAATGAACATGTCGCGCGCCACGTACTTCACCCCGCCGCTCATCACCATGTAATAAGACGCGCGCGAAGGGTTGTAGCGCGTCGGCTCGATGAGCGAAACACCGTAGTCGCCCGCGGCATTGCCGCAGTTGGCCGTTGCCGGCGGCAGGTTCACGCCGATGCGATAGGTCGCGCCGATACCGGCGGCAATCGCCACCGTGCCGACCTCTTCGCGCGTGTAAATCGTTGAATCCGTCTGCAAACCGTTCGCGCACTCACACTCGAGAAACTCCAAGCGGTAATCCTGACGCGAGGTCAGCTGCAAGGTCACCTCCGAGGGAATCTGGTGATGCCAGCCTCTCCATTGATCCATGCCGCCGAGCTCGTGAATGAACCACTGGCAATCCTGGGCAATCGAAGGCTTGCCCGTCACGCCCAGCTGAAACTCGAAAGACGCACCGAAATCTTCGCCGCGCATCAGGTAGGCGGCGCCGACCGCCATATAGCCGGCGTAGGGGTGCTCGTTGGGGTAATAGTAGCGCGAGTTTGTCTCCGGCGTGTAGATATTCTGCGTCAGGCTGATGCCCCACCAGCGGTGCCGCTGCTCGTCGATGGCCTGCGTGTAGTCGATGCGCGTGCCGTGCGTGTAATCGCAATCCGACCCGAACGGCGAATCATTCTCTAAAATCACGCGCAGATTGTGGCGGGGATCCGTTGTGTACCCCTCCTCGCCCGGCTGGGGAATAGGATTCCAATACCCGGCGGCTCCGGCGGCCGCTGCCATGAGGAGAACGGGGAATAAGCTCATGCCCCTCGGTATACACTCCAAGGCGGCGCCTGTCAAATCAAATTACGGAGCCACCCCCCTTATGACACAGCTAAGCCCGATCTCTCCGAGCCTATGTGTCAACATTGCCATAGAAGAAGCTGCCACCGACACGCCAAACGCTGCCTTTCCAAACGCTGCCTTTCCGAAATCCGGGCTCGCCTCCCCGACTCTATTGACCTCTCCTACATCGTTCGTCGCATATTTTTCAACACAAGCATATTTTTTTGCTTGACTTTGTGAAAGGATCAGGTAGAGTAGCACCAATTCCATCACACTCTTCATCGCATGAAAAAGTTTCTTTCTCTCTGTGTAGCTGCGACGGTCGCGGCATTCGGTTTCGTCTCCTGCAGCGGCGGCGGTGACAACGGCTCGGGCTCACCCCTCACCGTCAAGGGCTTCAAATCCGGTAGTCGCCAGATAGTCTTCAACGCTGCCTCGCAAATCAGGGTCTACTCTTCCGGTTCCGTCCTCGAGAGTGCAAACCAGAGTGAGACTCAGTGTCACGTGCAGGGCTATCTCGCCACAGCCGCGAGTTCGTACAGCGTTGAGGTCATCTATGAGGTGACGATGGATGAAGAAAGCGGAGCCATCACTGCGGGCAGTCTGAATATCTCCTTTGATACACTGACCCTTGAAGATATCAACGAGGATACCGCCCTGCTGGCGGATCTCGGCGTGCGGGTGAACGGCGATGATGATGAAAATGGTGATAACGCGGCAGCCGAAGCGTTGGCACAGGCACCGATCATATTCGAGATCGACTACACCTCGTGGACGGCGCGCAGCACGGTGGGCGTTTTCAACCCGAACAATAACGCTGACGACGAAAACGACCCCGAGGCTAACAGAAACAACAACTTCAACGTTTACGTCCGCCCGCGCTGATCGCCGATTCGACGTCTAAGCGCAAGACTTTCCGCCTTTCCGCCCCTGCTCCGCAATGGAGCAGGGGCTTTTCTTTGTCGTCCTGCGAGCCCGAATGCGCCGTAGATACGGCGTTGCCGCGCGCCTCATGATGTCATACAGCGTATAAAAAAAGACGAACGGATAAATATGCTTGACTCTCCGTCACGGAAAACTAGAATGGGTAAGACGCTCAAACAATAAAGCTCAGATCATGACCAAAATCTTCATACCCGGCCTCCGTCTCGCCTCCCTCGTTCTCGGCTCGATGCTCGTCGTCGGCACACCTCTGCTGCTGACTTCCTGCGGCGGCTCCGGCAATTCCGCTGCGAATGCGCAAGCCGGCAGCCTTTTCGACCAAATCAGCGGCTTTGTCGGAGGAGAAACTCTCCTGACCATCCGCTCGACAGGGATCGTCGAATTCAACTGCAATCGAGGCGATACCGAAGACTTCGACGGCACGAGCAAGGTGACCCGCGGAGGATGGGTGCGCCTGAGCGACGGCTCCTACATCGACGTGAACATATCCTGCGAGATTCTGAACAACAACACCGCTGCTCTCGAGGTCGAACTGAGCAACGAGATCACCCCGGCGCAAATGCGAACCCTCCTGACCGACATCGGCATTGAGCTCTCCGAGAACATCAGCGATGAGAGCCTTAGCGAGCAGGCTCAAAATCCGCTAAAATATCAAATTACCCTCACCCAAGCCACGGGCTTCACGGAAATCGTGCTGCCGAACGAACAGTTTGATGCCTCCATCCACCTCGGCGTCTGTCCCCTTGAGTTTCGTGCTCTCTAAAGCGCCCGCCGCAGCGCGTTGAGCCACCCCAGACGTCCGTTCTCCCTCCATGAGCGCCGACCAGACGAGCCTTGCTCCGGGAGAAAGCGCTCTGCTCTGTGCGGTCTGCGGCCCCATCAGCGACGAAGAAGTCCGGGCTGCCGGTATCGTGCTTCGAGACGAAGAGGGAGTCTTGCGGCAGAGGCGCCGCGCGCTGGCTCTCCTGCACCCGCCGTGGACGGAGCTCGCGGCGCGGTATCGGCAGAGCGGCACCGTGCGGCAAGCAGCCGCACGCATCGAGAGCCTGAGGGCCTCGGCCGAAAGAAGCGGCGGCAGCCCGCCCCGCGGCGAAGCCCTCCTCGTGGCCCGCGCGAGGCAGGCTCTGCTCGACGAACGGCAGAGCGACTTCGCCCGGCACTTTGCCCGCTACCTCGCCCTGCCCTCCTACCGCTCCCCGAAGCTCCACGAAGCCGACTTCTGGTCGGGGGTTCTGGGGCCCGGCCTCGAGGGCAGCGAGCTTGTGCACAGCCGACCCGCGCGGCAGCGCATCGCCGCGCACATCGCTCTGAATTTCGCCTTCTCGGCCATGCCGGCGCAGTGCTGCCTGAGCGACAAAGCCGCCCTCTCGGGGACAACGGAAGCCGGCGACAGCGACTGCGAGCTGAGCATCGTCGAGGCTCTGCGAACGGGAGACCTCGATACCCTGCGCCGCCTCAGCGGCCGAGAACCCGACGGGCTCGCGGCCGCCGCTCTGCACCTTCTCCGCGGGCAACTCGCAGAAGCCCACCGCCTCTTCGCCGAAAACCTGCCGGCTCGGCGCGAAGAAGTGTCCGCCAATCCGGCCCATCTGCCGCTGCGTCTCCACGCCATCATCGCAGCGCTCGGAGCCGGAGCCCCGTCCGAGCTCTGCCGCCTGCAAATCGAGCTGGCCTACTACAGCATCGACCGCGTCCTCGACCTCTCCCAAAACGGCGCGCGGGATTACATCAGCCTGCTGGACAACCTCGCGTGGCTGGAAAGCGCGCGGCGCCGCTCCGGCAAGCAGCTGCCGCGCTCCCGCGGCGGCGTCTCCCTCATCCCCATTCTCTGGGGCTTTGCCTGCCTGCCCGACGACGTGCGGCACGGCATGCCCACCGACAAACTGGCAGCGCGCCTCGGCGCTCTGGCCGCCGCCGGGCAACCCGCCATGGCCGCGCACGGCGCCGCCGCCCTGCGGCGCCTGCTGCCGCCCGAAGCCCCCGAGCAGAACCTCCTGCGCCCCCTCTGCACGGCCCTGCCCGGCCTCAGCCCCATCGGCAGCATCAGCCTCACGGCAGGCAGCGAAGACGAAGAAATCGCCCACGCGCTGCCGAGCCCCCCCCCAGGGCAGCTCTACTGGGACCTCAGACTCGCCCCCGGCGGCGCAAGCATCAACCGCATCACCCTGCGCCTCAGCAGCGATGCCCAAGACGCCGGCCGCACTCTCGACCTCAGCCCGCACCGCCTCAGCGCCGTCACCGCCCTCATGGACGCCGACGACCGCCGCCGCATGCCCCTGCTGCGCGAACTGAGCAGCTCGGCCGGCAGGCAGCTCGACATGGCCGCCAGCCTCGCCGGGCATCCCCGTCTGCGCCTCGAGCACGACACGCCGTCCGGCCCCGCCCTCAGCCCCGTGCAGCTCCGCACGAGCCGCCCCAAACTGCGCGTCATCCGCCGTGGATCCGGCGTCGAGCTCAAGCCCGACATCCGGCTCAATCCGGGGCTCATCCTGAAGCGCAGCGAGGGCGAAATCGAACTCAGCGCCACCGGCGCCCGTCAAAAGCGCTTCTGCGACGAAGTGCTCAGCCACGGCAGCCGGGGCAGTCTGAGGCTCGAGAAGCCCGATCCCCTCGAGCTGCAAGAGCTGCTCAACAGCCTCGCCGACAGCTTTGAACTGAGCGGCAAGCTGCTGCCCGACGACGCGCCCCGGCAAAAGGCCGAGCCCGAACTCAGCCTCGAAGCCGACTACCGCGACGGCACCCTCAGCCTCCGGCCCCGCCTCAAGCTTCTGCCCGACGCCCTCGGCAGCGTCGAAGCCGGGCAAGGCCCCTCGCGCATGCTCATCGCCACCAAGCGCGGCCCCATCGGCGTCACCCGAAATCTCAGCAGTGAAAGACGACTCATCCGCCAACTCGAGCAGCGCTGCCCCGCGCTTGCCGCAGAGCAGCGGGACGGCAGCTCGGGCAGCGGCATCCGGCTCAGCGATCCCGCGCGGCAAACGGAGCTCCTTCGGCAATTGAAAAACGCTGATTTGCCGGTGCATTTCACCTCAGCGCAAAGCCTGCAACTCATCGACACCGCCGACCTCGCCCTCGACATCCGCAGCGGACGGGGCGAAAGCTGGCTGAGCATCGGCGGGCAACTGCGCGTCGATGAGCACAAAGTCATCGAACTGAGCGCCCTGCTCAAGCACCCGTCGACCGCGCCGCGCAGCGGCGACAAACAACTCCTCTGCACCCCGGAATTGCAGCAGGCCCTCAGCTGCCTGCGCCAACTCGCCCGCCTTTCCCCGGCGCAGCAACTCCGCCTCAGCCGCGCTGCCCTGCCCGCCCTCTGCGACCTCTTCCCGGAACAGAGCGACACCCTCATGCAGGCCCTGCAACAGAGCCGCCAAAGCCTTGCGGAAGCCCGCAGTGCTCCGCCGCCGAACGGCCTCGCCGCCACCCTGCGCCCCTACCAGCTCGAGGGCTACCGCTGGCTGCTCGAGCGCACGCGGCTCGGCATCGGCGCCTGCCTCGCGGACGACATGGGGCTCGGCAAGACCATCCAAACCCTCGCCCTGCTGCTGGAACGCGCCGACGGCGGCCCCGCCCTCATCATCGCCCCGCTCAGCCTGCTGGGCAACTGGGAAGCCGAAGCGGCCCGCTTTGCGCCCGGCCTTCGCACCCTCAACCTGCGCGACATCGGCACGGAACGCGCCCCGCAAGACCTGCGACGCACCCTCGTTCTGGCGAGCTACGGGCAAGTGAGCGCCCGGCCGGAAAGCGCCGCCGGGCAACACTGGCACACCCTCGTGCTCGACGAAGCCCAAAGCATACGCAACCCCGGCACGAAACGCGCGCGCAGTCTCTTCACCCTCCAAGCCGACGCACGCCTCTGCCTGAGCGGCACCCCCGTCGAGAATCGCCTGCTCGACCTCTGGAGCCTCATGCACTTCCTCAACCCCGAACTGCTCGGCAGCGAGAGAGACTTCAAGCTGCGCTACGGGCACGGCGAACGGCTCGACGAGCTGCACCGCATCACCGCCCCGCTCATCCTGCGCCGCACGCGCCGCCAAGTTCTGCCGCAGCTCCCGCCGCTCACGGACATCACCCTGCCCGTCACCCTCGGGCGGGAAGAGCGCGCCCTCTACGAAAGCTGCCGCCGCCGCGCCCTCGAGCGCAGCCATCGGCAGCGCGGCACCCTCTTTGCCGAACTCACGCGCCTGAGGCGCCTCTGCTGCCACGGCAGCCTCGTCGCGCCCGACTACCAAGGCCCCTCCGCCAAGACGGATGCCCTCATCGAACTGGTTGAAAGCCTGCGCGACGCCGGGCACCAAGCCCTCATCTTCAGCCAGTTCACCGACGTTCTCGACATTGTGGCTCAGCGCCTCGCCCCCCTCGGCATCAGCTACCTGCGCCTCGACGGCCGCACCGCCACCGCTCAACGCAGCGAGCTCGTCCAACGCTTCCAAGCCGGCGAAGCGCAACTCTTCCTCATCTCTCTGGGCGTCGGCGGCACGGGCCTCAACCTCACGGCCGCCGGCGACGTCATCCTGCTCGACCCGTGGTGGAACCCCACCACCGAACAACAAGCCGCCTCGCGCGCCCACCGCCTCGGGCAGCGCCGCCCCGTCACCCTCTACCGCCTCTACGTCAAAGACAGCGTCGAAGAGCGCATCCTCGCCCTCCAAGAGCAGAAACAACAGCTTGCCGACACGCTCATCGGCGAAGGCAGCCTGCCCCTCGAAACCCTCCTCAGCCTGCTGGCAGACTGACAACCACGCCGCCCGCCGCAGACGGACTCAGGCAGAGCGATGCCCCCGGCGATAGCGCCTGTAAACGATCAGACCGACCCAGAGCAAGAGCTCCAGAAGCAAAAGCACCCCCACCACCTGCGCCGTCACGCGCGTCTTCGGGAAAAGGAAAAGATTGAGAGCCAGATCATAATCCGGCCGCTGCGTCTCCTCGTAAGCCATCCAGCAAAGCGGCGTCAGCGTCAGCCCCCAAGCCAGCAACAGCAGAGAAACGCGGCGCACCACCGGCGCCAGACCGCCGATAAACACAGCCTGAAGAATCAAAGCCATAGCCAAGCCGCAAATCAGCCCGTGCACGATACCGAAGCACATCACCTGCTCTGCCCCCCTCGCCAACAACACCAGAGCCGCCGCAGCCAGACCGCCGAAAATCATCGTCATCAGCAGCACGCCGAAGCCGAGCAAAGCCGCATCGAGAGCCACCGTGCGGGCACCCTCACCGGGCGTCGCAGGCTCCTTTTGCTTCATCTCCTCGGTCGTCTCCTTGCTCATCAGAACGTATCACCGCGCACTCTAGCTCATTTTATCCCACAGGTCAAGCATCTTTTTGCTCACTCTCAGGCGCCGCACACGGACAAAAATCCGCACCATAAATCGAGCGAGAAAAGGACATGCGCAGTTGACTGGACAAAAATCCGCA
>NZ_CALXNG010000009.1:0-76967 GCF_944389695.1 Candidatus Parakkermansia intestinigallinarum | reverse complement strand
AAAATCAAGCCTCCATTTTTTGTGTACTCAAGGCGCGGTCAAAATGACCGCGCCTTGAAACTTTGGGACACATGTGCGCATCCCCCTGCCCTGCATCCCGTTCCCCCGCCCCGCATTCCGCCCCGCATTCCGCGCCCCGCATCCCGCGCCCCGCCCCGGCGCAGCGCAGGCGCATGCACGACAAAGACCCCTGCAGACGCATCTGCAGGGGTCGGGGAAAAAGAGCCTGTAAGCGGCGCTCGATCAGCGAGAGTAAAGCTCAACGATGAGCTGCACGTTGACGATCGGGGCGATTTCCTCCATGGAGGGAATGCGCTGCACCTTGGCCGTCAGCTTCGAAGCATCAACCTCAAGCCACTCGGGCGTCGTCGCGTTGGCAGCGAGCTCGACAAAGCGATTGGCAAGGGCCTGCGAGCGAGCCTTGGCGGCAACCGTCACCACGTCTCCGGGCTTGCAGCTGTAGGAGGGGATGTTGACCTTGCGGCCATTCACGAGCACGTGACCGTGGCTGACCATCTGGCGGGCAGCGGCGCGCGTGTTGGCGAAGTTGAGGCGATAAATGATGTTGTCAAGGCGGAGTTCGAGGAGCTGGAGAAGGATCTCACCCGTCACGCCACGGCGACGGCTGGCCTCCTCGTAATACTTGCGGAACTGGCCTTCGAGCACACCGTACATGAAGCGCAGCTTCTGCTTCTCGGCGAGCATGATGCCGTAGTCGGACTTCTTCTTGCGGCCGGCGCGGGCACCGTGCTGACCCGGGGGGAAGGGACGGCGGGCAAAAGCCTTGCTGGCACCGAAGAGCTCAACGCCGAAACGGCGGCTGATCTTGGCGGTAGGACCTGTGTAACGAGCCATAATTGTAAGAATCTTTCGAGTTGAATTAATGAATCATCAGGCGCGACGAGCCTTGGGCGGACGGCAACCGTTGTGCGGAATGGGCGTCACGTCGGCGATGGACGAAATCTCAAGACCGATGGCCTGCACGGCACGAACGGCGGACTCGCGGCCCGAACCCGGCCCCTTCACGCGAACCTCGACCTCCTTGAGGCCGTGGCCCATGGCCTGGCGGCAGGCGTCCTGGCAGACCACCTGACCGGCGTAAGCCGTGCTCTTGCGGCTGCCCTTGAAATTGAGCTTACCGGCGGAGGACCAGCCGATCACATTGCCCTTGAGGTCCGTCACGCTCACCACCGTGTTGTTGAAGGTGGACGAGATGTGAACGATACCCTGCGTCACGTTCTTGCTGCCCTTGGCCTTGAGAATCTTGACCTTGTCATCATCATCGACGAGACCGAGCTCGGCAAAGATGTCGCGGCGCTGCTCCGTCTTCTTCTGCTCGGGGGCGGGAGCGGGAGCGGCGGGAGTCTCGGCAACGGGAGCCTCCGTGTTCTTCACTTCTTCCTGGATGGTTTCTTCAGCCATTTTCAGTATCTTTCGTTAAAGGTTTACTCAGGACTTCTTGGCGCCGACAGTCTTCTTGCGGCCCTTGCGGGTGCGGGCGTTCGTACGGGTGCGCTGACCGCGGACGGGCAGACCCTTGCGGTGGCGGATGCCGCGCAGGCAGTTGATGCTGGTCAGACGCTTGAGAGCCAGCTGCTTCTCACGGCGAAGGTCACCTTCGATGAGAATGTTGTTGCTGGTAATCGCCTGAACAATCTTGGTCAGCTGGGCGTCAGAAAGCGTGCCCGTGCGAAGATCCGGAGAAATGCCGGCCTGCTCAAGCACCTTCTTGGCGGTCGAGGGCCCGATGCCGTAGATGTAGCAGAGCGAGGCTTCGACGCGCTTCTCATTGGGTATTTCGATACCGAAAAGACGAGCCATAATGGTGTGTGTGTATTGAGTCTTATATCTCGCGCCACCCCGCGGCAGCGCGATGGGCGTGGGGCAACTATACCCTCTTTGCGACAAGATGCAAGCAAAATCTGATCAAAATTACATCTTTGGATAATTTTGGGATTTTTCCGTCTCCCGGCCCGCCGCTCCCCGCCGCTCCCCGCCGCTCCCCGCGCTTCCCCCGCTCCCCCCGCCCGCCGCACCGAGACAGGCCGAGCGGGCCAAAACACCGCGCCCCGAGGCGCCGACGGGCGTCGCGGGGTGCGGGCGTGCGGCGCAAGCCGCGGAACGGAGAGCCGGATGCCTCAATCCGGCAGGGGAGAAAGCTTCGGCGGAGCCTCATCCGAGCCCTTGCGCGACCCCTTCGAGCCGCGCGGAGCAAAAATATCGTGCGTCACACCGCCGCCGCCCGTGTAGGGGGGCAGCACGCCGGGCGTGTAGGCCTCCGGCTCGGCAATCCGCTGCATCGGAATCGTCACCTCATCCTCCTCAATGTAGCGAGCCCAAGGGTCATTCTGCGTCCAGAGCAGGCCGAGCCAGAAGCTGGGCTGCGTCCGCACCGTCTCCGACGCCGTCTTGTAGCCGGGCTTCCGCACCACAATGCCGAGATCCTTCGACTGCTCAATCCTCGTCACCAGCGGCGTCGTCCCATCCAGCGGCGTACCGTTGATCGACACCGTCGCGCCCGGCGGCGTCGTCTTAATCGTAAACTCCTTTGGCCCGTAGCAGGAACTCAGCGCGAGCCCCGCCAGAAGAGGCAACAAATACGTGCAGCGCAGCATGCCGACACTTTAGCGCAAGCCGACGGCGCATGCAAGCCCAAAAAGCGCCCCCCTCCGCCCGTTTTCCCGCCCCGCCGCCGCCCTGCCTCGCCGCTCCGCCGCGCGGGCACGGCGAAAAGACCTCCGCCCCCTTCCGCAGCGCACAACAGCGAGCTTGCCACCGCCTGCGGCGCGTGCTACAATACAGAGAGCGATGATCAGACAACTCGTAGTGGAGGGCGTGACCGTGTTCCCGAAACAAGAAGCCTTCAGCTTCGTGCCGGGCATCAACGTCATCGTCGGCGGCAACGACTCGGGCAAGAGCCATCTCATGAAACTCTGCTACGCCCTGAGCCGCTGGAGCAACGGCAGCAATCGGCGGGAGCTTCCCGAAGTCTGGGCCGAAGAAAGGCGCCTGCGGCAAATCCTGCTGCGCGTCTTCGGCACCCACGACCTCAGCGCCCTGACCGCCCGCAACCGCGGCAACGGCCTCGCCAAACTACACTGCTCACTCGAAGGGCACAAAGTACCGCTCGGCACCGCCGAACTCGACTTCTGCTTCACCGCCGGGCGCGAAGAAGAAGGACTGCACATCACCCGCGCCCCCCAGCGCTACCTGAGCGAAAACTCCGTCTTCATCTCCCCGCGCGAAGTCCTCTCCATCTACCCCTGCTACGTGCAGGCGGGCAAGCGCTACCCCGAGCTGCTCGACTCCGCCAGCTGGGAACTCTGCAACGCCTTGGAAGACGAACCCGCCCCCGGCGCCCCGATGCACGGAGCCCTGCGGCACGTCATGCAGAGCATCGAAAAACTCCTCTCCGGGCGCCTGCTGCGCATCAACGGGCGCTTCTACCTCCGGCGCCCCGAGCAAGAACCCCTCGAACTCAACCTCGTTGCGGAAGGCTTCAAACGCATCGGCACTCTCGGCCTGCTCATCGGCAACGGCACCGTGCGCCCCGGCACCTCCCTCTTCTGGGACGAGCCGGAAATGAACCTCAACACCACCCACATGCCCGCCCTCGTCGGCATGATGATGGGCCTGTGCCGCGCCGGCGTCCAGCTCATGATCACCACCCACAGCCTCTTCCTGCTGCGCGAACTCGTCATTCGCCTCGCGGAAAGCGCCAACCGCAACACCTCCCGCCACTTCATCGGCCTGCAACCCCCGCGCGACAGCCACGAAGGCGTCCGCTGCTCCGGCGGCGACAAACTCAGCGAAATCGACCGACTCGAAAGCCTCGACGCCGAAACCGAGCAAGCCGACCGCTACCTGAGCATGAGCCCCGAAGAGCTCTCATTCTAACCCGCTCTCCCCTCCTCCTCCCCCCACGTGTTTCAGGCAGGCACCAGCTGTATTGAAGGCCTCTACCGCTTCAACTTTGAAGCGGGCTATTACGTCTGCCGCTTCGAATGCTCGCCCTTCTACTCGCACCACGCCCAGAACTTCTGCAACAGCTGCAAAGAAATGGACTTCGTGCTCTACCACCCCGGCAAAAAAGAACTCTGGCTCATCGAAGTCAAAGACTACCGCTTCAACGCCCGCCCGAAAGTCCGCGACCTCGTCGAAAAACTCTGCCGCAAAGTGCGCGACTGCCTCTTCCTGCTGCGCACCGCCGCCCTCTGTGCGCCCGATGAAAACCCGGCGGAAGGCATAGCCCTGCGCGAAATGGCCCGCATGAGCCTGCAAGCCAAACACATCCGCATCGCCTTCACCATCGAGCTGGGCAGCACGGGCCTCTTTCCGCCCAAAGCCCTGCTCTCCACCATCCGCGACCTGCTCTATCGGCAAATCCACTTCATCGACCCGCACATGATCTGCCTGCCCATCACCGAATCGGGCGGCATCGGCCCGTGGACCATCACCCCGGCCGGCGGCGAACACTCCGCCCGCATCACCAAGCGCCTCGAAGAAGCCCGCCTCGCACGCGAGCGCGAAAACGAACGCAAAATCGCCCGCGAACAACAGAGACACCGCGAAAAAAACCTCGAAAAACGCCGTCGCCGCGCCCGCCAAAGCGACCTCCCCCTCTGGAAACAACGCGCCCAAGAACGCGCCGAAGGCCTCACCGGCACCCACGCCGACCGCCCCCGCCGCGGCAAAACCAAACAGCGCGACCCCCGCCCCGGCACCTCGCCCCCCGACCCCGCCGCCCCGCCCGGCGGCGCAGACACAACCGACACTTGACCCCGCCCCCCGCATCCGCTATAAACGAAACCATGAGCAAGCTTCTCACCTGGTACGACACCACCCTGCGCGACGGCGCCCAGAGCGACGGCGTCGACTTCAGCGTGCGAGACAAAATCGCCATCGCCCGCCGCCTCGACACCCTCGGCATCGACTACATCGAAATGGGCTGGCCCGGCGCCAACAAAGTCGACAGCGCCTGCTTTGAAGAACTGAGAAGCATCCGCCTGCAGCACGCCCGCATCACCGCCTTCGGCAGCACCCGACGCGCCGGCAACAGCCCCGAAAACGACCCCACCCTCCGGGCCCTCATCGACTGCTGTGCACCCGTCATCACCATCTTCGGCAAAAGCTGCCCGCAGCACGTCCGCATCGCCCTCGGCATCAGCCGCGACGAAAACCTCCGACTCATCGCCGACTCCGTCGCCTACCTTCGCGCCCACAAAGAAAGCGTCATCTACGACGCCGAGCACTTCTTCGACGGCTACAAGCGCGACGCCGCCTACGCCCTTGCCACCCTGCGCGCCGCCCACGAAAGCGGCGCAGCCGCCCTGACCCTCTGCGACACCAACGGCGGCAGCATGCCCGAAGACATCAGCAGCATCATCGCACAAATCCGGCGCGAACTCCCCGCCGCCCGCATCGGCATCCACGCCCACAACGACTGCGGCCTCGCCGTCGCCAACTCCCTCGCTGCCGTCGACGCCGGCGCCGACCTCATCCAAGGCACCATCAACGGCATCGGCGAACGCTGCGGCAACGCAGACCTCTGCGCCATCATCCCGAACCTCCTGCTCAAAAAGCAAGGCTACACCGGCCGCCGCATCGACGCCGCCGCCCTGCGCGGCCTCAGCGCCCTCTCCTACGCCGTGAGCGACATCGCCAACATCGCCCCGAACAAATGGCAACCCTTCGTCGGCAACGCCGCCTTTGCCCACAAAGGCGGCATCCACGTCAGCGCCATCAACAAAGACTCCGCCCTCTACGAACACCTTGCCCCCGAAAGCGTCGGCAACACCCGCCGCATCCTCATCAGCCAGCAAGGCGGCAAAAGCAACATCATCGCCCTAGCGCGGCGCCTCGGCATCGACCTACCGGCAGACAGCCCCGCCGTCGCCGAAATCAGCGCCATCATCAAAGAAAAAGCCTCCCGCGGCTACGACTACGCCGCCGCCGAAGCCGGCGCCGAACTCCTGCTGCGGCGCCACCTCGGGCAAATCCCCGACTACTTCTCCGTCAAGCGCTTCTACGTCATCAACTCCCACACCGAGAAAGACCCCGACATGGCCATCGAAGCCTGCCTCAAACTCGACGTCGGCGGGCAGACCACCCACGTCGCGGCCAGCGGACTGGGCCCCGTCGACGCCCTGGAACGCGCCCTGCGGCGAGCCCTGCTGCCCTTCTACCCCGAGCTCGAAACCCTCAGCCTCATCGACTACAAAGTACGCGTCTTAGCCGGCCTCGGCGAATCCGCCTGCACCGTCGGCCCCGGCAGCGTGCGCGTCCTCATCGACTCCAGCGACGGCAGCAGCGTACGCACCACCGTCGGCGTCTCCGCCGACCTCATCGAAGCCAGCTGGAGCGCCCTTACCGACGCCTTCATCTGCCACCTCTACCACCACCGCCCCTGCCCCGCACCGTGAACCTCCCGCGCCCCCTCCTCATCGGCGGCGCCGCCGCCCTCACCGGCATCATCGTCCTCGCCCTCACCCCCGGCTGCCGCGAAGACCCGCGCGAACTCGCCCCCGGCAACTGGGTCGAAAGCGGCCGCCTGCTGCAAGCCGACGTCAGCCCGGACGGCAGCATCCGGTGGCAAATCGGCGGCAGCAGCGGCACCCTCCGCTACGAATGGGTCGACACCGAGAACGAACCCTATCAACTCACCCTCACCCACCGCAAAAAAAGCATCCCCGCCCGACTCACCTTCGAAGACAGCGACACCGCCGTCATCGAACCCCAAATCTGGGACGAACTCAGCCCCGCCGTCCGGCGCGACATCGCCCGGCAAAACAAAGCCAACCGCCGCCCCGAAAACGAAATACGCCTGCGCTTCCACCGCCGCCGCGAGAAAAAAGACTGAAAAGCCCCTCCTTTTCTCCCCCTGCGGCGCCTTTTCTGATTGACAAGGCCGCGCAAATCTGCTCTAAATAAATAAAGCACTTGACTCCCTTCGCGCAAGCAGGCACGGAGCAGCGCCCCACCTTACTACGACACAACATCCAGACAGCAGACATGACCAAGTACATTTTCACCACCCTGATGACCGCCGGCCTCCTCAGCATGCCCGTCGTCGCACAGGATGAAGAATTGGACATCGACTCCATCTCACTCGATGACGACATCTCACTCGATGACGACAGCTCGCTTGACGACAGCAGCGCCGACAGCGCCGACGACAGCTCGCTTGACGACAGCAGCAGCAGCAGCGATGACGCCGACAGCTCCCTTGACGACGCCGACAGCTCGCTTGACGACAGCGACAGCAGCAGCGATGACGCCGACAGCTCCCTTGACGACGCCGACGACAGCGCCGACGACAGCGACAGCTCCGGCGCCGCCGCCGCGGAAACCACCACCGGCAGCGACAAGCGCGTCATCGCGGACCCGGACACCACCGGCTACCACTACTGCAACATCGGCAACAAATACGTCCTCGTCCAGTCCAAACTCGTCGGCCACGTCAGCCCCCTCTCCACCGTCGTCGTCTACGTCGGTTGGGAGCAAGACCGCAAGAGCAGCTGGGGCAAGGGCGAGACCCTCGCCAAGAACTCCCGCACCATCACCTCCTTCTACATCCCCATCAAAGTGACGGGCGTGAGCATCGGCGGCGGCAACCTCAACCTGCACGGCACCGACGAATCGGGCAACAAGACCATCAAAGCCCCCTTCCGCCAGCTCGACAACACCATCGAAGTCAAGCGCCCCGAACTCTAAACACCCCCCGGCCCCCTGCCCCGCCGCGCAGCCGCAGCGCCGCACCGCGGAGCAAGGGGCAAGCAACCGACGCCGAAGCCGCGGCAAACGCCCGGCTTCGGCGTCCCTGCACCCACTCGGCGCACCCGGGCAGCAAAAACACCGCAGCGAGCAACATTTGAAGCTTGCAGCAAGCCGCCCCTGCGTGTAAAATGAACGACATGAGAAGACCCCCGATCCCCGGACTCGTGCTGGCCGACGGCTGGCTCGCCCCCTACGAGCGCGAAATCAAAGCCCGCATGCGCCTCTTCGACAGCCAGATGGAGCGCATCTGCCGCAGCCGGGGCTCCCTTCTCCACTGCGCCGAAGGCTACAAACGCCTCGGCTTCAACCGAGACCCCGAAACCCGCGAATGGATCTACCGCGAATGGGCCCCGGGCGCGCGCGAACTCTACCTCATCGGCGACTTCAACCGCTGGGATCGCCGCGCCACCCCCATGCAGCGAAACCGCGAAGGCGTCTGGGAAGTCCGCCTGCCCGCCGACACCCTCGCGCACGGCCAACACGTCAAAGTCCACGTCATCGGGGCAGACAACGAAGGGCACGACCGCATCCCCGCCTGGATTCGCTTCACCGAGCAAAACCCGCAAAACTTCGACTACAGCGGCCTCATCTGGGAACCCGCCGAGCCCTACACCTGGCGGCACACCCGCTGGAACCCCGAGCGCATCAAAGTCCCCTACATCTACGAAGCCCACGTCGGCATGGCCGGCGAAGAAGAGCGCATCCACAGCTACCGCGAATTTGCCGACGAAGTCCTGCCGCGCATCGCCGAGCTCGGCTACAACGTCGTGCAGCTCATGGCCGTGCAAGAGCACCCCTACTACGGCAGCTTCGGCTACCACGTCTCCTCCTTCTTTGCCCCCAGCAACCGCTTCGGCACCCCGGAAGACCTCAAATACCTCATCGACACCGCCCACGGCCACGGCATCGCCGTCCTGCTCGACGTCGTCCACTCGCACGCCGTCAAAAACGTCGCCGAAGGCCTCAACAACTTCGACGGCTCCGGCGGCCAATACTTCAAAGCCGGCGAGCGCGACGCCCGCCACCCGGACTGGGACAGCTGCCTCTTCGACTACGGCCGCGCCGAAGTCATCGAATTCCTCCTCAGCAACCTGCGCTGGTGGCTGGAAGAATACAACTTTGACGGCTTCCGCTTCGACGGCGTCACCAGCATGCTCTACGTCCACCACGGGCATGAACCCTTCACCGACCTCGGCTGCTACTTCAACACCCTCGTCAACCTCGACGCCGTCACCTACCTGCAACTCGCCACCACCCTCATCCGGCAAGTCAAACCCGGCGCCTTCGCCATTGCGGAAGACATGAGCGGCATGCCCGGCCTCTGCCGCCCCGTAGACGAAGGCGGCTTCGGCTTCAGCCACCGCCTTGCCATGGGCCTGCCCGACTACTGGATCAAACTCCTCAAAGAGAAAAAAGACGAAGAATGGAGCGTGGGCGACATGTGGTACACCCTCATCAACCGCCGCTACGGCGAACCGAACATCGCCTACGCCGAAAGCCACGACCAAGCCCTCGTCGGCGACAAAACCATCGCCTTCCGCCTCATGGATGCAGAGATGTACACCTGCATGAGCTGCAACACCCCGAGCCTCATCATCGACCGCGGCATCGCCCTGCACAAAATGATACGCCTCGTCACCCTCGCCGCCGGCGGCGAAGGCTGGCTGAACTTCATGGGCAACGAATTCGGCCACCCGGAGTGGATCGACTTCCCGCGCGAAGGCAACGGCAACTCCTACAAATACTGCCGCCGCCAGTGGAGCCTCGTCGACAACGAGCAACTGCGCTACCGCTACCTCAACGCCTTCGACCGCGCCATGCTGCAGCTCGCGCAAGACACCAACCTCCTCTCCGCGCGTCCCGCCCGCCCGCTCAACATGGACGAGCAGAACCAAGTCATGGCCTTCGAGCGCGGCGAGCTCCTCTTCGTCTTCAACTGGAACGGCCAGCGAGCCATCCCCGACTACCGCCTCCCCGCCCCCGCCCACGGCGAATGGAAAGTCATCCTCGACTCCGACGACCCGCGCTTCGGCGGCTACGGGCGGCAAGACCACAGCATCCGCCACTTCACCGACGGGCAGCAGTATCTCTCTCTCTACCTGCTGCCTCGCACCGTTCAGGTGCTCAGCCGGCACTACCCGGGCGGCCTCCTCTGAGCCCCTCCGCTCAGCCCCGAGACACCGCCCGCGCCGCAGAGGGAAGGCCCGAGGCAGCAGCGCACGGCAGCGCCCCCTGCCCGCGCCCCTGCCCCCTTCCCCTGCGGCACCCGCCGGCTGAGCGGCAAACAGGCTGCATCCCCGGCAGACTGACTTAGAAGAGTTTGGCTCAGGGATAACCCTGCATGGCCCGGATTTCACGGAACAACTCGAGCTTGGGAGAAGTGAGAACCTTGCGGCGCTCCTCTCCCGAGAACTCCTTCCCTGCGTTTTATTTTGACGCAATGCCAATGTCGGAAATTCCGCTTATACGCTGGACAAAGACCTCGTATTGTCATAAAATAGATCGGAAGGCTTGCGGAGAAGCCGCGTACTCGGCTACTCCGCAGACTCAGCAAACAACTCCATACATATGAAAAAATCACTGTTTATTCTCGCCGCCGCCCTCTGTGGCAGTGCTTCGGTTGCGGTGGCTGATACGACGGGGTCTTCTCTGTTCGTCAACTTCGGTGCCACGGCAGTCGACGGTTGGCAACAGGTCACTCAGACCGCCGGAGCGGATTTATCCACAACGGTAATGGACTCCAACTCGGCGTCGCACAGCCTGGTAATTGACTGTGAAGGCGGAAACATCACATCCGGCAATTTCGCGACGATTACCACCACTTGGGGCACGGGCGACTTTGACGGTTACAGCACCTCTCTCGCGGAGATGGAAGCTACTATCGGCACGACCGTAAGCGATTCGATCTGGAACACGGGTATCGCCAACGGCGGTTGGAAGGGGACTTCCCTGACCATCGGTGGCTTCGACGCAACCAAGACATACAACATCTACCTGATCGGCGGTTCCGCAAAGAGCGATCTCTCTACCTCGTCCATGTATGCTTGGGAGCTCTCGGCAAACAACATGGGTGAGAACACGACCATTAAGTACGATTGCACAGGCCGCACGGGCAGTGACCTCACCTACCTCGATGCAACGGGGGCAATCAAGACCAATCAGAACGTGGCCAACCTCATCAAGATGACGAACGTCATCGTCGGTGAAGACGGCAATATCACAATCGAGTTGAATGATGGCGAACGCGCCGCTCTCAACGCTCTTGTGATTCAGGAGGTTGCTCAGGTCGTCCCCGAGCCGACCACGGCCACGCTGAGCCTGCTGGCACTCGCCGGCCTCTGCGCACGCCGCCGCCGCAAGTAAGCGCCCGGCAGCCCGCCGCCTTCGTCAACACACATCCTCAGCCACCCCGGCCGCTACACTGCGCGACCGGGGTGGCTTCGTTCCCCCCCCTCTCTCATCCTCCGCCCCGTGCACGGCCTGAAGACTTGACGGATATGCTTGCCAGCCCGCGCAAAAAAGAGTAGAATCACCCCGCACGCGCGGCGCGCGCGCACCCATCCAGAGACACACACCATGGACTTCCGCACCTACCTCCGCCAATACCCGAACGCCGAAGGCTACTACGGCCGCTTCGGCGGCGCCTACCTGCCGCCCGAGCTCGAGCCCGCCTTCAAAGAAATCACCGAAGCCTACAACAGCATCTGCCACAGCGCCCAGTTCATCAGCGAACTGCGCCGCATTCGCCGGCAGTTCCAGGGCCGCCCCACCCCCGTCTACCACTGCGAGCGCCTCTCGCGCCTCAACGGCGGCGCCCAGATCTACCTCAAGCGCGAAGACCTCAACCACACCGGCGCACACAAACTCAACCACTGCATGGGCGAAGGCCTGCTGGCCAAGTTCATGGGCAAAAAGAAAATCATCGCCGAGACCGGCGCCGGCCAGCACGGCGTCGCCCTCGCCACCGCCGCCGCCTACTTCGGCCTTGAGTGCGAAGTGCACATGGGCGAGGTGGACATCGCCAAACAAGCACCCAACGTCACGCGCATGAAAATGCTCGGTGCCAAAGTCATCTGCGTCACCAAAGGCCTTCGCACCCTCAAAGAAGCCGTCGACAGCGCCTTTGAAGCCTACCTGCGCGACTACAAAACCGCCATCTATTGCATCGGCTCCGTCGTCGGCCCGCACCCCTTCCCGATGATGGTGCGCGATTTCCAGATGGTCGTCGGCGACGAAGCTCGCGAGCAATTCCTCGACATGACGGGCATCCTGCCCGACGTCGTCTGCGCCTGCGTAGGCGGCGGCTCGAACGCCATGGGCATGTTCCCGGCCTTCCTGAACGATCCGCTGGAAATCGTCGGTGTCGAGCCACTGGGACGCGGCCCGGCCAAGGGAGACAACGCCGCCTCCATGAGCTTCGGCAGCGAAGGCATCATGCACGGCTTCAACAGCGTCATGCTCAAAGATGAGAACGGCGAGCCCGCCCCCGTCTACTCCGTCGCCTCCGGCCTCGACTATCCCTCCGTCGGCCCCGAGCACGCCTTCCTGCGCGACATCGGCCGCGTAAAGTACGACAGTGTGAGTGACGACGAAGCCATCGACGCCTTCTTCAAACTCTCGCGCTACGAAGGCATCATCCCCGCCATCGAGAGCGCCCACGCCGTCGCCTACGCCATGCGCCGCGCGCGGGAGATGAAAACCGGCGCCATCCTCGCCAACTGCTCCGGCCGCGGCGACAAAGACGTCGACTTCGTCGCCGAGCACTACGGCTACGGCGAAGACCACCGCTTCTGACGCCGCGGAGCCCGTCCCCGCGCATCCGCCGCCTTATCAAGCCGAGCAGGCGCTGCGCCTGCTCGGCTTACTTTGCCCCCGCCTGCTCCTCCCTCGACGAAGGAGTGAGCGAGCCGCTCTCCTCCCGGCGCGGCGCGGTTGAATGAAGCTTGCGCCCATCTTTTTTTGAACCCTTTTGCCTTGACAAAAGCTCGCCTCAGCTCTACACTTGCCTGCGATGGGGAGATGCGGGGTGCACGGCCGCGCATGTTCCCCGACGCCTCAACAACACAATCAACGCCATGAAAACAACTCTATTTACGGCAGCCATACTCGCGAGCACAGCAATGGCAGCGGATATCTCGGCTGATTTTACGCAGGGATCAAACGGATGGGTGTCAGGACAGTGGAACGGCTGGAACACGCCGCACTTCAACTACGGCGCAAACGGTGCCCTCGTCGCTCAACCGTGGAAGCAGAACACGCTCTCGACGTCCTATGAGGTCGATGCGTCCGCTGCCACGTACACCTTCACGTTCAGCACGTACTCCACCGACACAGACCGGCAGGTTCTCTTCTACCTGAGCTCCTCGAACTACAGTGTTTTTGTCGGTAATTCATACACAAGCAACGCATACGTTGCGTCCGGCTATACGGAGGAGGCGGTCGTACCCAAGACCTCACGGAATCAGGAGGACTCCTCCGGCTTCGTTTCGTTCCAAGGTGGCGACAACAGAACCGTCATTACTCGCTTTGACGCGACGGCCGCCGGCCAAAGCTCCAACATCAACGTCGGCACGAATCTCAACTACACGCTGACCCTCACGGGAACGCAGCTGACGATTGACGTGACGGATGCCGCGAACAACCAATGGAGCGATACCGTGACGATCAAAGAGGGCGTCACCTTCGATTCCATCGGCTTTGTCGTGGACGGTGCAACGGGTACCGTCGGTGTTAAGAATTTTGAGGCCACCGTCACCCCGGAGCCGACCACGGCCACGCTCTCTCTGCTGGCTCTCGCAGGCCTCTGCGCCCGCCGCCGCCGCAAGTAAGGGCGCGAGCTGCTGAGTTATACAAACAGAGTCTTGACAAGCCGAGCAGGCGCTGCGCCTGCTCGGCTTTTTTTGCCCCCGCCTGCCCTTCCTCGACGAAGAAGTGAGCGAGCCGCCATCCTCCCGGCGCGGCGCGGTTGAATGAACCATTCGCGCGAGCTCCTCTAACTGACCATTATTCTTGACTTTCGGCCTCAGCCATCATACAATCCCGCGCGTGGGAATAAGCACGGACGGCGGATCCGTTCAGGGGGGGGGAGCATCCCGGTAGATGTCCGTCAAACCGAAACGACTTCTTCTCATTATTCAACAACGACCATACACAGACATGAAAAAAACTCTGACCATGTTGCTTGCCGCAGCCGGTGCCGTCTACGCGCAAGATACCACGACTGAGGTTATCTTCTCGCAGTCTTGGACGGATGCCGGCCCGGCCGACACGAACAGTGCCGTCAACGAGTCCTTCTACTATGCAGAGGGGATGGACTATGCGATCATCGGCTCGTATCTGGGAAACTCATACAAGCCCTGGAAAGAATCCATCATCGGCGGCACGCCCTCCTTCACGCTGTCGTTCGATCTGAAAAACATCGACGTCGTAGCGGCGGACAGTCCTTGGGACGATATCTTCTCGATGAAGTTGAGCGACGGCAGCAAGCTTCAGTTCCAGACGACGGGAACGGGCACCCTTACCCTGTTCAACACCAACTCGAACGCCCAGATTGATACAACCCTCACCCTCGACAACTTCGCGGATTGGCAGACCTTTACACTGGTCGGCGATGCCGAGGCGGGCAAGCTTTCCATCTACCTCGGCGACAGCCATGTTGCCTCGACTGCCGATGGCGCATGGACAGGCTCAGCCGTTACGGCTATCCAATTCGGTGCGGAATTTGCGCCCTCACAGGCGGGAGCGGATCGCGTTCCGAACGGAGCCTTCGGCATCAACAACATCACGCTCAGCAGCGTCACCCCCGAGCCGACCACGGCCACTCTCTCGCTGCTGGCCCTCGCCGGGCTCTGCGCCCGCCGCCGCCGCAAGTAAGGGCACGAGCTGCTGAGTCATACAAACAGAGTCTTCACAAGCCGAGCAGGCGCAGCGCCTGCTCGGCTTTTTGGCGCCTGCCGGGCGGCGAATTCAACCTTATTTTCCCATTGCTCGCCCCGCACGGGACAGTCCGAAGCAGATAACCGAGCAAAGTCGTATGTTTTGCTTGACGCCGCGGGGATTCGGCGGTATAATCGCCTGCGTGAAGTGGGTTCTCCGGGTGTTCGAATTCGGTGGGCTCGGGCTTTATCAAGACAATTCTACAACGACGATGAAAAAGACGTTAATCACACTGGGTCTCGCGGCTGCGGCTTCCTCAGCAATGGGCGCCACGCTTCACGGCATCGAGTTCGAAGCAGGCACGAGTCCTATCAACAGCGGCACAAACCCCACGACCTCCAATTTCTACTTCTCCGAGGAAACATATCCGGTGCTCGGGTATGGCCCGGTGAACACGATTCAGGGTCTGTGGATTCAGGCCAATGCCGGATACAAGATGAACGCCAGCAATGGCCTGAACGTGACGTATCTTGCCTTGGATCCGTCCATCAAGATTGCACAGAGCAACAATTCTGAGGCCGGAGCGCTCAATGGCAGTGACGGCGCCAACTTCTACGTCAACATGACCGGGAGCGGTTGGGTCGACATCAATGCGGACTACGGCACCAAGATTACCGTCAACAACATGACGGGCGGCACTATCTACCTGAATGACAGCGGTGCCCTCGATCTGGGCAGCACGACACTCAACAGCTCCGTCACGGTTGACTGCACCTTGACTACCTCCGCTGATACCGGATATTCCATCCTGACGCGTACGCTCCTCACGGGCGATTTCTCCGCTTGGACGGGAACGGTCAACGTTCAGGGTTTCACTCAGCTTACGGAAGGTGAGCTCACGGCGGATTCCTCCTGCGCCGGCATGTATACGGTGAGCGCAACGGAGTCCGGGCTCGTCGTCAGCTACGTCACCCCCGAGCCGACCACGGCTACGCTCTCGCTGCTGGCTCTGGCAGGCCTTTGCGTCCGCCGCCGCCGCAAGTAAGGGCGCGAGCACTCACAAGGTCTTCACAAGCCGAGCAGGCGCTGCGCCTGCTCGGCTTTTTTGTGTCCTGTGGCAGCGGGGCAGCGCGTGCGCGTTCGGCGTCAGCGGGGCGCGACGATGGCGGCGGGGTGAATGAGGAAGGCGCGGGGCTTCTGCGGCGGCAGGTGGTGCGGAGAGCACTCCGACCGCGCTTGCTCCCTGCTCTCCGTCTGAACGAAGCAAGAGGGGGCTTCTGCGGGCTCAGCGGGACATTCGCGGCTCAAAGAGGGAGCCGTACGTGGCTTGTGCTCGAGGATTGACCCATGCAAAAATGTCCCCCGATGCGGGCGAGTCCGCATCGGGGGGGACGGTGTGGCGGCGCGAGGAGCCTGCACAAGGCAGCGCTCCTCGGCCTGGGGTCTGAAGGAAGTTTACTTGCGGCGGCGGCGAGCGCAGAGGCCGGCAAGAGCCAGCAGGCTCAGCGTGGCCGTGGTCGGCTCGGGAGTGACCTGCTGCAAGGCAAAGGCGTTGAAGTTGCCATTGGTACCGCCCGTTGCAATGTTCACCGAGTCAGACGTCGCCGTGAAGGAGTATTCCACGAGAGACCACGAGGACGGGTTCGAGTTACCCCCTGCATTGTACTCGCAAGAGTTCAACACGGCACCGTCGACGAAGGTAGAGGCGTTCGATGCCCCAATGAGGGTCGAGGTCACGTCCGTCACGCCACCGCCGAGGGTGTAGGTGGTGACACTAGAGTCACTGCTTCCGGTCTGATGGTTGTTTCCGCGCCCGACGAGCACATAGAGGTTGTAAGTCTCGCCGGCGTTCAACCCGGTGAGCGTCATGGTCATTGAGCCGCCGGCGGCGTTGACGCAAGCGCCATTGGGGTTCACGAGCGTATCCCCGTCGAATTCGCCGGTTATGATAGTGGTATCGAAGACATCGGACAGCCCTCCGCTACCCGTCACAGAGGGCTTGTAGGATTGAATCACGCCGCCCGTGCCGCATCCGGCTGCATTAGAGAAAGAAATGCTAATCCCGGCAGAAGTGTTCCCCATCGTCACCAGATTTCCGGAAGTGGTCATGTTATTACTACCGTCAACCTTAACGGCATTGACCTTACCGGATTGCCCCAAAACGGTACCGTCGAAGGTGTAGGATGAGGGAGTTTCCTGACCCGTGAAGGTCACGGCAAACACGTCGCCTTTCTGGAGGGCGGCGGAGGCTGTGCCGCAGAGGGCAGCAGCGAGAATAAACAAAGTCTTTTTCATGAATAGAGTTGTTTGTTATAAACTTTAAACCCGAGATAGTAAACACCACCACAAGCTTGTGGATATTCTAGCACGTCCTGTTTCCTTCGTCAAGGCGGTACTCATGTTATTTCCCCTCTTTTGAGGGTTTTTCGCTCTTTTGGGCTGTTATCACTGTTATGAGGCTCGATGGCGGGGCTTCGGGGCTTCGGACTGCTCGGGTGCTCGGGTGCTCGGGTGCTCGGGTGCGCGGCTGCTCGGGTGCTCGGGTGCGCGGGTGCGGGAGAGTCGCTGCGCGGCGTCCGCGGGAGGAGGCGGCGGGTGGGAGGGGGCTACAAGGCGCCACCCCGGTGCAGGCGGGGCTGCACCGGGGTGGCGGGTGTTGGTCTCTTGCGGGCGGCTGTGGCGGCGGGCTCAGAAGTTGATGCGCCAGCCGACGGTGCCGTTGAAGTCGCAGTAGTCGGAGCGCAGTTCGACGGAGCCGTCGAGGAAGAGGTTGCCGCCGCTCTGGCCCAGGGGGATGCTCAGGCCGACGCCGGCTTCGACACCGCAGACGCCGAGTTCTTCCGAGGCGACGGTGCCGCCGTAGCCGGGCAGTAGGGCGAGGCTGCTGCTCATGCTGCTGCGGCGGTCGCCGAGGTCAAATTTGGCCAGGATGCGCCCTTCGAGCAGGCTGCTGCGGTTGTAGATGTTTTCTCCGATGAGGGTTTGCGCGCGCAGGCCGGCACCGAGGGTGAAGCGGTGCAGTTTCTGGTCTCCGAAGCGCAGGGCGAGGTCGTTGCCGTGCTCGGTGTAGCCGTCGATCTCGGTGTAGGCGTAGCTGATGTTGAGGACGGGTTGCAGGCAGCTGTCGGCGTTTTCGTCCAGCGGGATGGTGTAGCCGACTTCATACATGAGGCCGAGGCCGAGGCCGTTGGCGCTGCCGTCCGTCCGGTAGTTGGTGCCGTTGAGGACGTTGTTGCGCTTGAGGCTGCTGTCTGCCAGGCCGACGGAGACGATGAAGCTGTGCGTCCACGCGCCGGGGCTGTAGCGGGCAAAGGCGCTGAGGTACCAGGTGTCGAGCTCGCCGTCGGCGCCGCCGTCGGCATCGCTGCTGTAGTCGCCGTACATGGCGGTGAAGGCGAGGCCGCAGGTGAGGGCGGTGTTGAGGTCGGCGTCAAAGCCGACGGTGCCGCCCCAGCTGCTGAGGGTGTAGCCGGGCCGGCTGCCGCCGTTGTCGAGTTCGCGGTGGTTGCCTTCGGCGTTGACCCAGGCGTTGAAGTAGGGCATGTCGGGGTTGACGTAGGCGTCGCTGACGCCCATGCTCGTCATGCGGTTGCGGATGGAGCGCAGTTGGCGCTGCATGTCGTCGGAGTAGGCGAGGCCGAGGCCGGCGGCGGTGGCGCCGGAGAGGGTGCGGAGTTTGGCGTCGAGGGCGCTGCGGTTGTTGCTGCCGAGGTCGGCGTCGAGGGCGTCAAGGAGGACGGCCAAGGGTCTGTCGGTCGCGGAGCCTTGCGGGTGGAGTTGGTCGTAGGCGGCGTCGGCGATGATGCCGCCGACGACGGCGTGCGGGGAGGTGGCGGCGGCGGCGTAGAGGTGGCTGCCGCCGGCGCTGCCGCTGGTGATGACGAGGTTGTCGCCTTCCCAGCTGAGGGTGGCGCCTTCAGCGCCGATGATGGTGATGCCGCTGAGGTTTTGTTCTTTGCTGTCTCCGGCGGCGGTGGCGAGGGTGAGGCTGCGTCCGTCGAGGAGGGCGAGGTCGGTGACGTCAAGGGTGATGCCGGCAAGGGTGGTGTCTCCGCCGATGGTGAGGGCGTTGCGGCGGTTGACGGTGAGGGTGGAGCCGCTCTCCATGCTGAGGTCGCCGCCGATGGCTAGGGTGCCGTCGATGCTGAGGGTCGCTCCGCTGCTGACGATGAGGTCTCCGCTGCCGAGGGCTTGGGCGTTGGTGACGCAGAGGGTGCCGGCGCTGAGGCGGGTGCCGCCGCTGTAGGTGTTGGCCCGGCCGATGGTGAGGGTGCCGCTGCCGTGTTTCTCAAGGGTGGCGTTGCCGCTGAGGCTGCCGAGCAGGTTGCGGTTGCTCTCGGCGTTGATGCTGACGCTCAGGGGGGCGGCGGCGGTGGTGCCTTCGCTCGTTTGGGCGCTGATGGCGGCGGCGATGTCTCCGCTGCCGCTGAGGTTGAGGGCGGAGGGCCGGCTGCCGATGATGACGACGATGGTGCCGACGTAGCTGCCGGTGTCTCCGGCGAGGTTGAGGGTGAGGGCGCCGGTGCCGGAGGCGTCTGCACGGAGCTCGCCGCTGCCGCTGAGGGCGCCGGAGAGGGTGAGGGTGCTGTCTTGCTCAGGGCTGCTGATTTGCCAGGCGGGGGTGTCTGTGCCGGGGTTGCTCAGGATGAGGTCTTGGTCGATGCGGGCGTCGGTGGCGATGCTGCCGCTCAGGCCGTTGATTTCAAGGGTGGAGGCGGCGCTGCCGAAGGTTTTGCCGTCTCCGCTCAGGGTGATGCCGGCGGTGGTGCCGCTGAGGCGTACGTTGCCGCTCCAGTCGCTGCTGAAGCTGAGGGCGTTGCTGCCGTCTGATTGATCGAGGGTGAGGGCGAGGGTGCCCTGCCCGCTGATGGCGGAGGCGGCGGTGGGGTCGAAGTTGCTCAGGGTGAGTTCGGCGCCGGAGGCGATGCTGTAGTCTCTCGCGTCGCGATGCGCGGTGCTGAGGCGGCCGCTCTCGAGGCTGAGGGCGCCGTTGAATTGGGCGTCGTTGAGCAGGAGGGTGTTGCCGGAGGCGGCGGTGCAGTTGAGGGCAAGGGTGCTGCCGGCGGCGGCGCTGAGTTGGCTGATGTCGATGTTGCCGCTGAGGGTGTCGCTGATGCCGAGGGTGCCTTCAAGCAGGTTGAGGGGGATGGCGAGGAATTCGCTGCTGAGGTTGAGGCGGCCTTCGCCTGTTTTGCTGAGGGTGGAGCCGTCTGCAAGGCTGATGCTGCCGGCTTTGAGGCCGGCGGTGTTGCCGGAGTCGACGCTGAGGCTGACTTGGGCGTTTTTCTGGAGGATGAGTTGGCCGACGCTCAGGTTGCCTTCAAGGGTGACGGCGGGGGTGCTGCCTTGGACGAAGGCGATGTTGCTGCCGTTGGTGAAGGTGGCGCTGCCGGGGGTGCCGGTGGAGCTGTCGGCGAAGTTGCTGCTGTCGCCGTCCGTCCAGGTGCCAAGGCCGCTGCCGTCTCCCTGCCAGAAGAGGAGGCCGGTGCTTTGGAGGGTGAGCTGGACGCTGTTGCCGTTGAGGCTGAAGCTGCCGGTGTAGCCGTCGGCGTAGGTGACGTCGATGTTGCCGAGGTCAAGGCCGCTGTATTGGCCGTTGAAGGTGATGAGGGTGGCGGTGCCTTCGGTGGTGAGGTTGCTGAGGTCGAGGCTGAGTTTGCCGCCGATGGTGACGTTGCCGTTGAGGGTGAGGACGCTTTCTTCGAGCCAGCTGAGGCCGGCGCCGTCTTTGAGGTCGACGGCTCCGGTGAGGGTGAGGTTGCTTGCGATGCCGAGGACGGCGCCGGAGGCGATGTTGACGGCGCCGGTGCCTAAGGCGCTTTCGGAGGCGGCAAGGAGGGTGCCGGCGTTGATGTTGACGGTGCCGGTGTAGGTGTTGGCGCCGCTGAGGCTCAGGGTGCCGTCACCGTCTTTGGTGATGGTTTGCGAGCCGGTGATGGTGCTTTCGATCAGGAGGTCGGTTTGGCTGCCGTCGTTGCCCTGCCAGCGGTTGGTGGTGATGGTGAGGGGGCGGTTGTTGAGGTTGATGCTGCCGCCGGTGATGAGGGAGCTTTGGGTGGCTTCGGCGAGGGTTTCGATGCTGTTGTTGGCGCGCTCGGAGTTGACGGAGGCGCCGTCGTCAATGCGGATGGTGCCGCCTTGCAGGCGGATGCTGGTCTGGTTGAGGAAGAGTTTGTTTTCGTTCAGCCCAGTGATGTGCCAGGTGCCGCCTTCTTCAATGGTGATGGGGTGTTGGGTGGCCGCGGGGGCGTCTTTGACCCAGCCCCAGAGGTTGCCGGAGTTGAGGGTGGCGTTTTTGCCGACGGTGATGGAGATGTCGGTGCCGGCGCTGGCGTAGAAGGGTGAGAATTCGTTGGTGCCGGTGCCGTCGGCTTTGGGGACGTCTTCGACGGTGAGTTCGGCGCCTTCTTCAAGGGTGATGCTGCTGACGCCTTTGGTGCTGGTGATGGTGGCGTCTTTGGTCCAGGTGTTGCCGGTGCCGCTGACGAGTAGGGCGATTTCTGCGCCTTCTTCAAGGACGGGCGGGGTGCTGACGGTGGCGCCGCCGCTCAGGTGGAGGGTGCCGCTGCGGAAGCTGACTTGGTCGTTGCCGAGCTGGAGGTTGGCGTAGTTGCCGGTGCTGCCGGCGATGAGGCTGCCTTTGCCGGTGCCGATGCTCAGGGTGCCGCCTTCGACGATGACGCTCATGGTGGCGAAGTTGGTTTCGCCTTGTTCTTCGGCGATTTCAGCGATGCTGAGGCTCTGGCCTTCGCGGATGATGCTCAGGCCGGAGGTGATGCTCAGCAGGCCGGTGGCGGCGTCGTAGCTGTAGCCTTCTTTGAGGCCGGTGACGCTGCCGACGGAGCCGGCGGTGGTGAGGTAGTAGTTGTTGCCGGTGCCGGCGTAGGTGAGGTTGCTGAAGTCGAAGTCGTCGGCCAGCAGGATGGTGCCGCTGTTTTCGATGGGGTTGTTGAGGTCAACGGCGCCGGAGAGGGTGAGGGTGGTGCCGCTGCTGACGGCCAGGGTGACGTCGATGACGGTGTTTTTGAGGCTGCTGTCGGCAGTGAGGGTGAGTTTGTAGGGGGTGGAGGTGTTTTTGAGGTTGCCGAGGACGAGGGTGGCGATGTTGCCGGTGGCGTCGCTGCTGACTATTTTCAGGGCGTCGTCGGTGAAGTCGGTGGCGTCAATGCTGTGGATTTGGCCTTTCTCTGCCGTGAGGCTGCCGATGCTGAGGTCTCCGCTGAGGGCGATGATGTTATCCGTTGAGCCGCTGCGGAGTTCGAGTTTGGCGTTCTGCCCGACGCTGTTGCTGCCGAGAAGGAGCATGGTGGGGCCGGTGGAGGCGGGGACGGTGCCGTCGGGTTGGCTGCCGACGATGATGGAGCCGCTGTAGCTCCCCTGCCCTTTGAGGTAGAGGAGCATGAAGGAGTCGGTGTAGCCTTGGTTGTTGGCGTCGACGCCGCGGTAGAGGTAGATGGAGGCGCTGTCTGTGCCGCTCAGGCCGTTGACCATGACGTGGGAGGCATGGTTGAAGGTGGTGTAGAGGCTGAGGCGGGTGGAGCCGATGTCCAGCCCGCCGTTGTAGAGGTGGCTGTGGCCGCTCTGGTTGTGGTTGAAGCGGTAGTCGGTGTCCTCGGTGAGGGTGACGAGTTCGGTGGTGTCGACGTTGCCTGCGTTGGTTTCGGCAGCGAGGGCGGCGGGGCTGCTCAGCAGGGTGCCGACGGTCATGAGACCCAAGGTGCCGCTGCCGAGGGTGGGGAGGATGGTGAGGGCGATGAGGAGGGCGCGGCGCAGGGGGACGGGGAGGTGAGGCTTCATGGATGGATGACGGGGAGGAGGCTTTGTTGCAGGTGGTGACCGACTCGGTGTTGCGGGGCTTCGGCGCGCGCAGGGCGGCGCGGGGTCTCGCATGATGATGATTTTTTACTCTTCTTGACGGGGGCTGTCAAGTTTGTTTTAACTGTTCGCCGCGATTCGAGGGGCGCAAGGGGGATGCGGCGGCGCCAAAAGGCAGCCCGCGCCCTCCGTGGCGGGAGGGCGCGGGCGCTGTTTTCGGGTGTCGGGGTTCTGCGGAGCACTCCGGCCGCGGCTCGAACGCGGGACCCCAAGCTTAGAAGGCTCGTGCTCTATCCAACTGAGCTACCGGAGCGTTGCGGGTGGATTGTAACGGCTGCCGCGGGCTTTGGCAAGCTTTTTATTTCGGGCAGTAACGGGCGACGAGGGGTTCTTGGACGGCAAAGAGGGCGTCGCGCTCGGCGGGGTCGGCGTCGAGGTAGCCTTGAAGGTGGGTGAGGCCGTGGACGAGGTAGCGGAAGAGTTCTTCGCGGCGGTCGAGGCCGTGGGCGGCGGCGTAGCGCTCGGCGGTGTCGCTGCTGACGAGGATTTCGCCGTAGGGGAAGGTGATGGCGTCGGTGGGGGTGGGGTCGTTGAGGTAGTCGCCGTGGACGCGGGCGATGGTGGGGTCGTCGACGATGCTGAGTTCGACGCTGTCGAGTTCGGAGAGGACGTGGTCGGGGCCGGGAGGGCTTTGCAGGAGTTCGGGCAGCAGGGCGTTGAGGGCGCGGGTGTAGGCTTCGATTTGCGCGGTGTCAAGCCAGTCGCGTTCGACGTGGCAGTAGAGTTCGAGGGTGGGGGTCATGGGGCGTCGGTGGGGGCGGGGCTGCCGGGGCTGTCTTGTGCGGGGCTGTTTTCTTCTGCGGCAGCGGCGCGGGCGTCGCGTTTGCGCTGTTTGGCGAGGGCGCGGGCGGCGCGAAAGAAGCTGCGGAATTGTTCGAGGCAGGCGTCGGCAAGGACGCCGCCGGTGATGTCGCAGCGGTGGTTGAGGGGCGGGTTGGCGTCGAGGAGGTTGATCCAGCCGCCGCAGGCTCCGCTTTTCGGGTCGGGGATGCCGAAGACGACGCGATCGGGGCGGCAGTGGACGAGGGCTCCGGCGCACATGGGGCAGGGTTCTTTGGTGACGTAGACGGTGCAACCCTCAAGGCGCCAGTCGCCGACGGCGGCTTCGGCCGCGGTCAGGGCGAGCATTTCGGCATGGGCCGTGGCGTCTTTGAGGGTTTCGACTTGGTTCCACCCGCGGGCGATGACGGTGCCGTCGCGCACGATGACGCAGCCGCAGGGGACTTCGCCGACGGCGCGGGCTTTTTCGGCTTCGCGCATCGCCAGCGTCATGTAGTGTTCGTCGTCTGTCAAGGGGGCAGCAACGAGTTGGGGCGGGCCGGCGCAGGCAGGCGGGGCTGCGGGCTGCGCCGGCCGGGGGCCGGGCTTACTTGAGGGTGACGCGTTCGTCTTTCTCAAGCAGTTCGGCGAGTTCGGGCCAGCCTTCTTCGGTCTGGTTCTGGAACATGTGCAGGTAGATGGAGACGGCGCCGGCGGGGTAGGTGGCGAAGAGGTGGTCGACGGCTTCTTTGAGTTTGTCGGCGTCGAGTTTCTCGGGCAGGTCGTCGACGACGCCGTGGCCGTTGTGGGCGATGCCGAGTTTGTCGAGGAAGGCGATGAGCATCGGTTCGTGTTTGCGGATCAGCCAGACTTGCAGGAGGTGGTCGGCGATGGTCTCAGCGGGTTTCCAGGAGAGCATTTTGCGGATCCAGGCGTACTGGTCGACGAGGGGTTTCTGCTGGATGAATTGCAGGCGGAGTTTTTTGAGGGCGCCGAGTTCGCGCAGGGCGGCACGGTAGACGCCGCGCTCTTGGTTGCGCATCCAGTCGAGGAATTCGTTGACGGTTGTGTCGTCTGACTTCTGGAAAATGGTGTATGACTTCATGGCTGAGTAAAAGGGGTTGCGGTGCCGCGGGGCACGCAGTGCGTCTAATAAATCACAATGCGGGGCTTTTGTCGAGCATAACTATTCTGCGGGGAGGACTTTTTTGTGCGGCATGGCGGAGTGTTTTTTCGATAAAAAAGTGAAAAAAGATGTTGACTCGGGGGCATTGTTCTGCTATACATAGACACAGGAAAGGTTCTCAGGTTGCGACAGCGCTTACGGGTCCATCCCTCTCGATTCTGAGTTTCCCTCGGTTCGTTCCTCAATGAAAGCTGTCTGCAACCGCCTTTCCGTTTTTTTGCTTTTGCGGAGGGGGTGGCGCGTGAGGAGGGGTGCGCGTGAGGGCCGGTTCAGTTTTTGGGGGTCGAGTTTTGGGCTCGGGTGTCCGGCTGTTGTGCTCCGGCGAGTTGGAGGTAGGTTTTTTCGAGTTGAGCGTTGCGTTCTACGCCGTAGCCGTGGCGGTAGCAGAGGGCGAGGTTGTAGGCGGCGTCGGGCATGCCTTGCTCGGCGGCGCGTTTCCACCAGTGGACGGCTTGTTCGGGGCTGGGGGGGACGCCGCAGCCGAGGGCGTAGCAGAGGCCGAGGTTGTATTGGGCCTGCGGCAGGTTTTGCCGGGCGGCTTTTTCCCACCATTCGGCGGCGAGTTCGCAGTTGCGGGCGACGCTTTGTCCGCGATAGAGGATGAGGGCGAGGATGTTCTGGGCGTAGGGGTCGTCTGCGGCGGCGGCGCGAAAGAGGGCGGGAAGGGCTTCTTGCTCGCGCCCGGCTTGCAGCAGGAGGGCGGCGCGGGCGAGGTCTTCGCGGGGGGATGCGGCGCGGGCGGGCAGCAGGGCAAGGAGGAGGCCGAGGGTAAGGAGGGTTTTGGTCATGGTGAGGCCGGGCGGCGGCGGAGCGGCGGGTCAGAAGGTGCGGATGCGGAAGCGGAAGGGTTTGAGGCGATCCGCCTGCTCGGGGAGGACGAGGCGCTCGGGGTGCCGCATGAGGAGCAGGCGCAGGCGCTGCTCGAGGACGGGCAGGAGGCGCTCGACGAGGAGGCGGTTGCCGGCGCGGGTCATGTGGGCGCCGTCTTGCATACGCAGGCGCAGGCGGCCGCCGTCGGGCAGTTTCATGCTGTCGATGTAGGTGCCGCTGCCGTCGGACAGCAGGGCGGTGGTGTCGATGTAGACGAAGCCGCTGCGGCGCACGAGTTGTTGGGTGAGGGCGCGGATGGGTTGCAGTTTTTGTTCGCGAGCGCCGCGCACGATGGGGATGCCGACCCAGATGAGGTCGCAGCCGCGCGCGCGGGCGGTGTCGAGGAGGGCTTGGACACGGGCGGCGTAGGCCTGCTCCCAGGCGGGGGTGCCGACGGGGAGGTCTTCGCCGTTGCTGCGCAGGGGCTGGGCTTCGTTGAGGCCGAGCATGACGATGATGATGTCGGCGGGTTGGTCCTCGAGTTCTGCGGCGAGGCGCTCGGCGAAGTTGAAGCGGCCGGGGCGGCTGATGAGGGAGGCGCGGCGGGTGACGGCGCGTACGTCGAGGCCGTTGCGCTCGCGCATCATGCGGTTGAGTTGCAGGGAGAGGTCTTCGGTGAGGGTGTCTCCGGTCATGAGGATGGCGCAGGAGAGGCGCAGCGGGGCGCTGACGTCTGCGGAGTCGGAGGGGAGGGTGAGGTCGTCGCAGATGGGCCGGAAGGCGGGTATGGGGTCGGGGTCGGGCTCGGGGGCGCAGCTTTCTCGGTTTTCGTCGCTGAGGGCAAGGCCGGCAGCTCCGCAGGCGCAGCAGAGGATTCGGGCGAGGGTCGCGGTCATGGCCGATGGCGAGGGGGGGGTGGCGGTAGCGGTAGCGGAGGGGGCGGAGGCGTCTGCGGAGGGGGAGGGCTCGGCGGAGGAGCTGCGGGTACTCTAGCATGCGCGAGCGGCGGCGTCAAGAACGGATGGCGAGCCGGGGGCGAAAGGGGGTGCGGGGGGTGCGGGCGAAATCGCGCTTGCGTCGGGCTCGCCGGCGTGATATAGTGCGCGCATGCCGAAGATTGCCCTCATTCAACAGCCTGCCGTGGCTGATCCTGCTGAGAACAAGCGGCTGCAGACGGCGGCGATTCGCGAGGCCGCCGCCGGCGGTGCTCGTATTATTTGCACGCAGGAGATGTGTACGACGCTTTATTTCTGCCGCACGCAGGATTGCGATTTGTTCGATGCGGCGGATCCGATTCCGGGCCCGTGGACGGATGAGCTCTGTGCGCTGGCGGCGGAGTTGGGGGTGGTGATTGTGGCGGCGGGTTTCGAGAAGCGTGCGACGGGGCTGTATCACAATACGGCTTGGGTGATTGATGCGGACGGGCGTTTTCTGGGGATGTATCGCAAGATGCACATTCCGCAGGATCCGGGGTTTGAGGAGAAGTTTTATTTTACGCCGGGCGATTTGGGTTATCGGTGTTTCGAGACGCGTTTCGGCCGCATCGGTGTGCTGATATGCTGGGACCAGTGGTACCCCGAGGCGGCGCGTCTGACGGCGATGGAGGGTGCCGAGATTCTTTTTTACCCCACGGCGATCGGCTGGATTCCGGGGGAGGAGCCGCTGTATGAGGCGCAGCACTGTGCATGGGAGACGGTGCAGCGCGGGCATGCGGTTGCCAACGGTTGTTATGTGTGCGCGGTTAATCGCTGCGGGCAGGAGGGGGAGACGACTTTCTGGGGGCAGTCTTTTGTGGCGGATTACTGCGGTCAGGTGGTGGCGAAGGCTCCGGTGGCGGAGCGCTGCATTCTCTACGCTGATCTGGATTTGGAGGCGCTGGAGAGTCACCGCCGCATTTGGCCTTTCTTCCGCGACCGCCGTATTGACTCCTACGCGGGTCTTACCCGACGCTGGGGCAAATGAGTGCGCTGCCGCCCAGAGCCGGGTTTGGCTCGGCTGATGATGCGGGCGGGTCTGCTCGGCGCGAGGGCGGGTCTGCTCGGCGCGAGGGCGGGTCTGCTCGGCGCGAGGGCGGGTCTACCCGGCGCGATAACGGGCAGGCTCGGCGCGAGGGTGCTCGGCCCGGCGGTGAGGTACGGGGTTCGCGGGGCCGCGAGCGCCGCCGCCGAGGGGGCGGGAGCCGCGGTGAGGCGGAGCTTCCGCCGCCGATTCCGCCGGCGCCGGAGAGTTTGCCGGAGTTTCGCTATCCCGATCTGCCGATTGCGCGTCGCCGCGAGGAGATTGCGGAGGCTCTGCGCCGCCACCGCGTGGTGATTGTTGTGGGTGAGACGGGCAGCGGCAAGACGACACAGCTGCCCAAGATTGCGCTGGAGGTGGCGGGGAAGCGCCCGGGGATGCTGGGCTGCACGCAGCCGCGCCGACTGGCGGCGGTGGCGGTGGCTCGCCGCATTGCGGATGAGGTGGGCTGCGAGGTCGGTGATTACGTGGGCTATCAGGTGCGTTTCGATGACCGGACGGGGCCGCAGACGCGTCTCAAGATGATGACGGACGGTATTCTGCTGGCGGAGACGCAGGCGGATCGGGATTTGCGCCGCTATCACACGATTATTATTGACGAAGCGCACGAGCGCAGTCTGAATATTGATTTTCTGCTCGGCTACATGAAGTTGCTGCTGGAGCGGCGCGGCGATATCAAGCTCATTATTTCTTCGGCGACGATGGATGCGGCGGCGTTTTCGGAGTTTTTCGACGGGGCTCCGGTTATCAATGTGGAGGGGCGCACTTTCGGTGTCGATTACCACTACATGCCGCCGCTGTCGGAGGATGAGGAGCTGCCGGAGCATGTGGTGCGTGCGGTGACGTGGCTTTCGGAGTATGATGAGCGGGGGGATGTGCTGGTGTTTTTGCCGGGGGAGCGCGAGATTCGGGATTGCGCCGATGCGCTTTCGGCGCTGGAGCTGCCGCGGACGGATGTGCTGCCGCTCTTCGCGCGTCTGGGGCTCGGGGAACAGCAGCGCATTTTCAATCCGCAGAAGGGACGGCGGCGCCTTGTGCTGGCGACGAATGTGGCGGAGACGTCACTGACGATTCCGGGTATTATTTATGTGATTGACAGCGGGCTGGCTCGCATTTCGCGCTATTTGCCGGGGCGCCAGATTCAGCGCTTGCAGGTGGAGCCGATTTCGCAGGCGAGTGCCCGCCAGCGGGCGGGACGCTGCGGGCGCATCACGGAGGGTGTCTGCATCCGGCTGTATTCGGAGGCGGATTTTGAGAGCCGCGATGCGTTTACGGATCCGGAGATTCGCCGGAGTGCGCTCGCGGGGGTGATTCTGCGCATGGCGGATCTGAAATTGCCGCCGCCGGGTGAGTTTCCTCTGCCGGATCCGCCGAGCCAGCGCCTTATCAGCGAGGGCTACAAGACGCTGCGGGAGATCGGGGCGATTGATCGCAAGCGAGAGTTGACGCCGACGGGGCGCCATCTGGCTCGGCTGCCTCTCGATCCGCGGCAGGGGCGCATGCTGCTTGAGGCGCGGCACGAGCAGGCGCTGCCGGAGATGCTGGTGATTGTCGCGGGGCTGAGTATCATGGATCCGCGCGAGCGGCCGGCGGAGGCGGCGGAGCAGGCGGATCGCGCGCATGCGGTGTGGCGGAATGAGGAGAGTGATTTTTTGTCGCTGCTTTCGCTCTGGCGTGCGACTTTGGAGTTTCGCGAGGGGGGGAGTTTGCGCCGCAATCGGCTGCGCCGATGGTGCGCGGCGCATTTTTTGAATTTTCTGCGGGTTGTCGAGTGGCATAATTTGGTGCAGGATCTGGCGTCTTCGCTGCGGGAGTTGCTCAGGTGGAGTATTCCGGAGTTGCCCCCGGCGGAGGAGCAGGCGACGCCGGAGCGCATTCACCGCTCGCTGCTGGCGGGCGCTCCGCTGCAGTTTGGTGTCTGGCGCCCGGAGGACAAGGTTTACCGCGGGGCGGGCGGGCGCGATTTTGCGATTTTCCCGGGCTCGGGGCTGTTTCGCCGCAAGAAGCGCCCGGATTGGGTGATGGGGACGGAGCTGGTGGAGACGTCGCGGCTCTGGATGCGCCGCGTTGCGCTGCTGGATCCGGCGTGGATTGAGCAGGTGGCGCCGCAGCTTTGTGCCCGCCACGCGTACGATGCGGCTTGGGATCGGGAGAGCGGGCAGGTTTTCGCCAAGGAGCGCGTGACCTGCGGCGGGTTGACGATTGTGGACGGCCGCCGCATCAGTTACGCGCGATGCAATCCGGCGGGGGCGCGAGATATTATGATTCGCGACGGGATTCTGGCTCGCGAGCTCAAGCACCCTGCCCCGTTTCTCCGCCATTTGGAGGAGATGCGCGAGGAGGTGCGCTGCATCGAGGCGAAGCTGCGCCGCCGCGATTTGATCTGGTGCGAGGAGGGTGTCTACCGCTTTTTTGAGGAGCGCATCCCGGCAGAGATTCATTCGGAGCGGGCGCTGACGAGCTGGCGGCAGCAGGCGGAGCGGCAGCAGGCGGATATTCTTTTTGTGCCGCGAGAGGACTGTGTTTACCCCGGCGAGGATGAGGCTCCGGCGGATCTCTACCCGGATGTGTTGCAGGTGGGCGGCGAGAGCTACGAGCTGCGCTACGTGCACGAGCCCGGCGAGCCGGATGACGGTGTGACGCTGGTGCTGCACGTCGACCAACTCGATGATTTCCCGGACTGGCTGCCGGAATGGGGGGTGCCGGCGCATCTGGCGGCGCGTGCGGAGATGCTGATGCGCACGCTGCCGAAGGATTTGCGGCGCTTTCTGGTGCCGCTGGGCGAGGCGGCGGAGGATTTTGCCGAGGATTGGTTCGGCCGGGAGCCCGACCGACCGCTGATGCGTGCGCTGGCGGAGTTTGTGTCGGAGCGCAGCGGCTGTTTCTGCAACGCGCAGCAGTTTGATGCGGACAAGTTGCTGCCGGAGTACGTCACGAAGCTGTCGGTCTGCGACGATGCGGGGCATGAGCTGGCGTTCGGGCGCTCGGTGCCGGCGCTGCGCGAGAAGCTGGAGGAGTACCGCAAGGCTCGCTTCCGCAAGAAGGCGTCGCGGCAGTTTTCGTCGACACCGATGACGAGGTGGGACTGCGGGGTGTTGCCGCCGAGTGTGGAGGTCGGCAGCGGTGTGGGCTACCCGGCGCTGCGCGAGGAGGGGGAGCGGGTGCGCCTGCACATCTGCCCGAGTGCGGAGGAGGCGGAGTACGTGCACCGCTTCGGGGTGCGGCGTCTGGCGCTGATTCGCCACGGGGATTTCATCAACAGCATCCGCAAGAAGATGCCCGTCAGCGGTATGGCGGCGAAGCTGGCGCTGAGCACGGTCGGCGCGCAGCCGAAGAACAATGCGTTTGATACGATTTATGCGGCGATGGATGCTTCGCTGCGGCCGCTGCCCCGCTCTCCGGAGTCTTTTGATGAGGCTTGTCTGAGGATGCGCGAGGCTGTCTACGACGGCATTGCGGGGCCGCTGAGCCGAATTTGGGATCAGCTGGCCGAGCTTGACCGCAGGTGCCGGGAGTTCTGTCTGACGGCGGGGCGAGACCGCTATGCTTCTCGCATTGCGGAGGAGTTGCAGCGGCACTGGGGCTGGCTGACGCGCCCGTTTTTCCTGAGCGGCGATGCGCCGGATTACCTTGCGGATCTGCCGCGCTATCTGCGCGGTTTCGGGGAGCGCTTGAGGCGCATTGCGGAGCAACCGGCGCTGCGCGAGCTGGAGCGCATCGAGGCGCTCGAGGCGGCTGTGCCGGCTTTCTTTTTTGAACAGGCGTTGCAGCACGGGCAGCATTGGCGATGGCTGGCTTTTGCCCGCATAGTTGAGGAGTTCCGCCTTTCGATTTTTGCGCCGAGTCTCGCGGTCAAGGGGCGGGCTTCTGCGAAGAAGCTGGCGGCGGCGGCCGAGGCTCTGCGCTGAGGCCGGGCGTTCGGTGCACGCAGCGGAAGGCGCGGCGGCGAAAAGCGCGGGACGGCGGAAAGCGCGGCGGCGCCGCAATGGGCTTTCGGCTTGCTCTTGCGTTGACATGAGCCTCCCGACGTGGTAGGATACAGCCCGATCGGCTGATTTTCACATGAAAAAGATTGCTCTCATTACCGGTATAACGGGTCAGGACGGCTCTTTCTTGGCGGAGTTTCTCATCGACAAGGGGTACGAGGTGCACGGTATTCTGCGCCGCTCTTCTTCGTTCAACACGGGGCGCATCGAGCACCTTTATCTCGATGAGTGGGTTCGAGACATGAAGATGTCTCGCCTCGTCAATCTGCATTACGGCGATATGACGGACTCCTCCTCGCTCATCCGCATTCTCCAACAGGTGAAGCCGACGGAGATCTACAATCTCGCCGCGCAGAGCCATGTAAAGGTCAGTTTCGATGTGCCCGAGTACACGGCGGAGACGGATGCCGTGGGTACGCTTCGCATTCTGGAGGCGGTGCGTATTCTCGGGATGGAGAAGAGCTGCCGCATTTATCAGGCTTCGACTTCCGAGCTTTTCGGTCTCGTGCAGGAGGTGCCGCAGAAGGAGACGACGCCGTTTTACCCGCGCTCGCCCTACGGTGTGGCAAAGCAGTACGGTTTCTGGATCACGAAGAATTACCGCGAGTCGTACGGGATGTTCGCCGTCAACGGTATTCTCTTCAACCATGAGAGTGAGCGACGCGGTGAGAATTTCGTGACGCGCAAGATTACTCTGGCGGCGGCCCGCATTGTTCAGGGGATGCAGGACAAGCTCTACATGGGCAATCTCGACGCTCGCCGCGACTGGGGTTACGCGAAGGATTACATCGAGTGCATGTGGCTCATTCTCCAGCAGGATGAGCCGGAGGATTTCGTGATTGCGACGGGCGAGATGCACACGGTGCGCGAGTTCTGCACCAAGGCCTTCAGTGTGGCGGGTATCGAACTGCGCTGGGAGGGCAGCGGTGTTGATGAAAAGGGCATCGACACGGCGACGGGACGTGTTCTCGTGGAAGTGGATCCGAAGTATTTCCGCCCGGCCGAGGTGGAGCAGTTGCTCGGCGACCCGACCAAGGCCCGCACCAAGCTCGGCTGGAATCCCCGCAAGACGACCTTTGACGACCTCGTGCGCATCATGGTGGAGCACGATATGGAGTTTGTTCGCAAACAACGAGCCTGACGACGGCTATGATGGATTTGTCTGCACGCATTTATGTGGCGGGCCATCGCGGCCTTGTGGGCTCGGCGATTACGCGCAACCTCAAGTCGCGCGGCTACTCCAACGTCATCGGGCGCAGTCATGCACAGCTCGATCTGACGGACGGGGTGGCGGTGCGCGAGTTTTTTGATGCCGAGCAGCCGGAGTATGTGGTGCTCGCGGCTGCTCACGTCGGCGGCATTATGGCGAACAACCGCTATCGCGCTGATTTCATCTACAACAATCTTCAGATTCAGCAAAATGTTATCGGCGAGGCTTTTCGCCACGGTGTTAAGAAGCTGCTCTTTTTGGGCAGCACCTGCATTTACCCGCGCGAGGCGCCCCAGCCAATGAAGGAGGACGCATTGCTCACGGGTCCGCTCGAGTACACCAATGAGCCATATGCTCTGGCAAAAATTGCCGGGCTGCGCCTCTGCGAGAGTTTCAATCTGCAATACGGCACGAATTACATCGCCGTGATGCCGACGAATCTCTACGGCCCGTACGATAATTTTGATCTGGTCAACAGCCACGTGCTGCCGGCCATGATCCGCAAGGCGCACCTCGCCCGCTGCCTCGCCGAGGGCGATGAGGCGACGCTGCGCCTCGACCTCGAGCGCCGGCCGATTCCGGGCTGCACGGCAGAGTCCCCGCTCGAGGAGATAACGGCGGCGCTGGCCGGCTTCGGCATTCGCGCCGAGCGCCTCGAGCTCTGGGGCAGCGGACGCCCGCTGCGCGAGTTTTTGTGGAGTGAGGATATGGCCGACGCCTGCGTGCACATCATGAATGCGGTTGATTTCGCCGACCTGCGCGGTTCGCGTCCCGAGGTTCGCAACTGCCACATCAACATCGGGTCGGGCAAGGAGCTCTCCATTCGAGAACTCGCCGAGCTTGTGATACAGGCGACGGGCTTCGGCGGCGAGCTGGCCTTTGACGCTTCGAAGCCTGACGGTACGATGCGCAAGCTCACCGATGTTTCGAAGCTTCACGCGCTGGGGTGGACGCATTCGGTCGAGATCGACGAAGGCGTTCCCCGCCTCTACCGCTGGTATCTTGATGACCTCAAGACGGGCAGCGGCCGATAAGGCTCGCTGCATCGTCGTTGCACCGACACTTCGCCTGCGCCCTTACGCTGCGGCATCAACGCAAGAGGGCGTAGGCGAGGATGTTGGCGTTGATTTGCAGGGCGTTGCCCAGTTCGCTGCCGCCGCAGCAGCAGCAGTTGCGCGAGTTGGCGCTGTCGTTGAGCCCGTCGCCCGAGTAGACGAGCACCAGCTTGCCGTTGAGACTAATGCCCTCGAGGTAGCCGCGCGTGGGTTTCTTCCCGGCCTGCAGCGATTTGATGGTGTAGACGGTTGAGAAGATGGGATGCGTCATGGGGATGGGCTTGAGGGAGCCGCTGCCGAAGAGGCTCGCCATCTCGCGGCGGAAGGCTTTGTCCCAGTCTTCATCCGAGCAACCGGCCGAGGCGAGCAGGAAGCCGCCGCTCTCGACGTAGCGTTTGAGGTTTTCGCGCTCGCGGGGGGTGAAGCTGAAGTTGCCCTCGCCCGTGAGGACGACGAAGGGGAAGCGGAAGAGCTCGTCGCTGTCGAGCCTCAGGGAGCGGAAGCTGCGCGAGGTGTTGATGCTGGTGCGCTGCTGGACGGCACTCAGAAAGGCATCGGAGAAGCAGCGAGAGGTCTTTGTCCCGGCGTAAATCAGGTTGCCGCACTGCACCTCGCCTTCTTTGGCTGAGGCGAGAGGCGACAGGCCGAGCAGGGCGAGCGAGAAACAGGCGATGAGGCGTTGCGGGGAGGGGATCATGGGCGATAGGCGGGTGTGGGGGTGCTTGAGGCGGCTCGATGGGGAGGCGGACGAAGGGCTTAGTTCGAGAAGTAGGCTTTGACGGCGTCTCGGTAGGCGGGCGGCACTTGCTCGATGTTCGCATCGCGGCCGCTGTCGCGGCGCCTGCCGGGCTCGGCAAGGGCTGAGGGCCGGGCATCGCCGTCGCCCCTGCCCCGGCCGTCGCCGGAGCCGTCGCCCTTCCGAGGTTTGCCTTGGCCCCGCCCGTGCATTTTGTTGCTGCGGCGGGTTCCGATTTTGGATTTCTTGTTGTTTGTCGGGCGGAAGCGCGACGGTGCCGTCGCCATTTTCGAGGATCCGCTGCCGGCTCCCTGCTGCTGTTGCTGCCCCTTCTGCTGATTCTGCTGCTGCCCGGATGGCTGGGAGCACTGTTGCTGAGCCTGCTGTCGTTGTTGCCGGCGCTGCTGCATGGCGTTGATCATCTGGCGCAGCGTCTCGGCGGCCTGACTGCTCATTTGCCCGCAGCATTTCTCGGCGGCGTCGGCAGCCGTCTGCTCGGAGGCTTCCTTGCGGGCGATCTTCTGCATGCGCTCGAGCGCCGTCGCCGCCGCGCGGTGCGCTTCAGCAGGCTCGCGGTTCGCCGCGTAGCGCGCGGCGTACGCCATCAGGGTGTCTATCTCGGCGCCGAGGCAAGCCTCCTGCAAGGCTTGCAGCATCCGGGCCATTTCGCCGAGCTCTTCGTGTGCGCTGAGGCGTTCGATGAGGCCGCTGAGCGAGTCGAGCCAGTCGCTGTAGTCGCGCTGCAAAACGCTCTGGTCGTCGGCCAAGCCTTCAAGGCGTTCGGGCTGTTTGATGTTTTTGGCGCCGTATTCGTCCATGAAGCGGCGCAGCAGATCCACTTGCTCCAGCTGGCGGTTCGTCAGCTCTCTGAAGACGGCGACGGCATCCTGTGCCTCGGCGCCCAGCGCCACGAGCTCCGCCTGCGCCATCTCGGCATCGAGGTCCTGCTGCAGCTCTTCGAGGCGCTCGTGCATCGTGCGCAGGGCTGCGAGGTATTCCTCTTCGGGGGTGGCGACTGTAAGCCGAGCCGCGTCGGCCGCATTCCGGGCAAAGACCTCGACGAGCTTGCGGGCTACCTCCGAGAGTTTGCCGTCCATGTCGAAGACGGGGAAGTCGCCGGCGAGTGCCGCGGCTATCTGCTTGGCTTCGTTGCTGCCGGTGATGATGCTCATCAGGTGGCGGGAGCGCTCGAAGGGCGGTGCGTTGCGAGCGTTCTCGATGGCGCGCAGGCTGCGGTCCCGAGCCTCGGCGAGAACGCGGTAGCGCTCCATGAACTCCTCATAGCTCGTTTCGAGCATGAGGATTTCGCGATACTGCTCCGGCGTGATGACGCTCAGGGTGGTGGTGCCCGACGAGATGATGTTGTAGCGGTAGGGGTTGGCGTCGCTCGCTTCGGCTCGCAGTTCGATGACTTCGCCCTCTCGCAGGTCGAGTGCAGCGGTGTCGATCGTGCAGGTGTAGAGGCGGGTCTTCTGCTCCTGATCCAAGATGGAGACGCCGTGCTGGCGGTAGGGGCGCAGGGCTTTGTAGAGATTGAGGCGCGTGAGGGCGTAATCATCGGCGGCCTCCACTTCGATGGTCAACGGGGAGCCCGCGACGACGTATGAGCCGTCCTCCGGCGCGGCAATGCGAACCTCGGGGGCCATATCGGGCACGATGCCGATGCGGGTTTTCATCGGCATGGGCGCTTCGCGGCCGGCCGCATCGCTGATTTGCAGGGTGACGACGCCGGGACGCCTCACGGGAAGGCTGACGCGCATCGTCCGCCCCTCGGCCCGGCCTTCCGCGCGCTGAGGTTCGCCGCCGCCGGCGGGCACGAACTCCGCATAGCCTGCGGCGATGGCCATGCTGCCGGTGAGTTCAAAGTCGATGACGGAGCCGTCGGGCGCCATGATTTCACTGCCGCCGAGCGTCGCGCGACGCTCGGGCAGGCCGGTGTAGGCGGGCGGGCGCACGGTGGCGCTCGCCGCGGTGATGCGCGGGTTGCGGATGACGGTGACGTCGACGAAGCGGCTGCGGGCGCTGCCGTCGCTCAGGGCAAAGGCGATGCGGCAAGGGCCGGTGACTTTCTCCAGCACGAAGCTCCAGCGCCCCTCGCTGTCGCGGAAGGCGGGCAGCTTCTGAAGGGGCAGGCCGGGCGTCTCGAGCAGCAGGGAGACATCGGAGGGCGGCTCGCCGCCCGAAATCGCGGCGGAGAGCGTGATATCATCGCCGTAGAGCACGGAAGGCTCGGCGGGCGTCAGCTCAAACTCGTAGGGCGAATAGGGCGGGATGTCGAGCGAAGGACAGAAGAGCCGCAGCCCGAGCGTTTCGACGGCTCGCGGAGCCGCTGCCGACAGGATGCCGAGGATACCGCCGGTGACAAGCAGGTAACCCAAAGCCCAAGCGAGGCGCCTCAGCAGAGGGTGGCCGGAGTGCTCGGCTCGGCGCAGCGCGTCGAAGGCTTCGCGACGGCTCTGCTCGCGCAGCCACTGCCCGAGCGGAGAGTCGGGCTCGCCGATGCTCAGAGCGCATGCGATGGTGCGGCGCGGGTCGCGGTTGATGAGGTCGTATTCTCGCGGAACCCGCCGAGCGGAGCGGAGCGCCCAGAGGACTTCCGCCGACACCCAGAGAGCGATAAAGCCCAGCCAAATGCCGAGCAGCAGGCGGCGGCTCCCGCTCTCCAGAACAAAACCCAGATCGACCAAGGCAAAAACGACGGCCAGCAGCAGCGCCGCGACGCAGGCTCGCCCCAGACCGGCCATCCAAGTGCCGAGTCCGCAGGCGATGCGGGCGCGGCGCAGGCGAGCGTCGAGCGGCGCTGCTGCCGGGTTTTCAGCGGTATTGCTGTCAGGTTGCGATGACATGATGAGAAAGATGAAAGGGCGAAGGGATCTCAGGGCAGTCCTCGGCGGCGGCGGATCAGCCAGATCAGGCCGAGGCAGATCACCACAAAGGCGAGAACCTGCCAGCGTGTCCACAGGGGGGTGAAGTCTTCTTCGATGAGGCTGACGCCCGGCGGCAGGGCGAGGAAGGTCGCCATCTGCTCTTCGCTGAGCGGGTCGCTGAGCTGCATGCCGCCCGTCGCCTCGGCGACGCGAGCCAGCAACTCAGGATCGGCATCGAGGTTATCGGCCTCGCCGGGGGCGCGGCGCACGGTGAAGCGGCATTCGGGCGAGGGGGTTGCATGATCGGGCACGGAGGCACGCAGCAGGTATTCGCCCGACGGGAGAGGGGGTATGGCGGCCTTCCAACGCGGCAGCCCCGATGAAGCAGTAGGCACGGCCGTGACGAGGGCTGCACGCTTGCCGTCCGCCAGAGAGACGGCCTCGACCAGAACCCGCCCCGGGCGTGCGCCGCCTCGCCAGCCCAGCCGGCAGGTAACGCCCTCACCGGCGGCGACGGAGGCTCGCTCGGGGTGCAGGGAAAGATCAAAGCCGGGGAAAAACTCCGCAGCTGTCTGCACCCATGGCAGGAATTGGCGCCAGAACTCGCGATAAAGGTTGCCGCGCTCGCGGGCATCGGGGTAAAAGTCCCACTTCCAGAGGCCTTCGCCGTTGATGCAGGCGACGGCTCCCATGCCGCAGCGCATGATACCGAGCAGGGGCGTTCCCGAGCCGTCCGCTGCGGCAAGCACGCGCGTCTGCGGGCGCAGCTCAGCCACGTCGCGCACGTCATCCAAAGGCGGTTGCTCTTTCCAGACGGCGTCGGCGGCACCGGGGAGCACCTGGCTGAAGAGCCCCGCCTGCTCGCCCTCCTCGGTGGGCACGAAGCGCGACTCGGCACCGACGCCGCTGCCCCAGACGAAGGGTTCGAGCGCCTCCATCCCCTCGAGGCGACCCGCGTAGCAGCGCCCGCGCGCCATCACGACGATGCCGCCCTGATCGCGCAGGTAGGCCGTGAGCGCCTGCACGGCCTCTTCGTCAAGCAGGCTGTCCATACCCTTGCCCAGCACAACGATGTCATAGCCCATGAGACCCTCGAGCGTCGTGGGCATGTCGGGCGTGTCGGAAGGTTCGGCGTCGTCGTCGCCGCTGTCGATGTGGTAGAAGCGCTCGTCGCTGAGGCGGTGGACGGAGCGCACGTCAAAGACGGGCTGAGCGCGAAGGTATTGCGCGAGGAATTTGCTGTCCCAGTACGGAGCGCCTTCGGCGAGAAAGACGCGAATGCGGGAATCGGCCGCGCTGACGGTGAAGCGCAGTTCGTTATTGTCCTCTCGAGACTCGCCGGGTTGCACGGCAATGCGCATGCGGTATTCGCCGACGGCATTCTCGAGGCGGAAGCTGACGTCGGAAGCCTCGCCGTCGCGGCTCTCGACGGGCTGAGAACGCAGCACGGAGCCGTCAGGCCCGAGCAGTTCGACGAGGAGTTGCCGGTTTCCCATGCGCGTGTTGTCGATGCGTGCGCTCAGTCGCGTCGGCACACCGACGTAGGCCTGCACGAGCGGTCGCGACGTCGAGAGGGAGAGGTCGGGCTCCTTCCAATGGGCACCCAGCGGGAGCACGTGCACCGGGCAGCCTGCCGCCCCGGCTCGCCCGACCAGCGTCTGCCAGCTGCGCGGGCGCAGATCCCGACCGTCGGAAATCAGCATGACGCCGGCCACCACCCGGCCTTGACGACGCAGCGACTCAATGGCCCCGGCGGTCGAGCTGAGGATGGCTGAGCTCTCGGCATCGGATGCCGTTTCCGTGAGGGCGGCAGCACTGCCGCAGTTGCGTGCAGCGTCGGAGAGTGCGAGCCAGTGCAGATCGCGGCCGCTGTTGCGAGCCGCCGCGTCGAGAGCGGCAACGGCGCGTCGAGCAACGTCGTGCCGCGAGGGGGCGTCCGCATCATCGGCCACGGGGCTGCGCATCGAGGCCGACACGTCGAGCCCGACAATCCATACGGGCTTCTCAGACGAGGGCCTGAGGCTCACGCTGCCCGGATTGAGCAGCAGCATACAGCCCGCCAGCGCAGCCAGCCAAGCCAGCGACACGCAGCAGAGGCGAGGAGCACGCCGCAGCGTGCGACAGGCGGCGTAGCAGAGCCATGCGACGACGACCGGCAGCACGACGGCCAGCGCCAACACCAGCGGCAGGGGCAGAACGGGGAGAAAGCTCATGGTTTCGGATTCCGTTGGGGCATGCGGCACAGAAGCAGCTCGGCCACAAAGCAGAGGAGCGCGAGAGCCAGCAGCCAGGGCCAGAGTTCAAGACGTTGGGGGATGAGGGGCGCGGCAGGAGCCGCACGTTCGGATACCGCCTGAGCCTCCTGCGGCAGGCGGCTCAGGTCCGTCACGCGCAGTTCAGACTCTTCGGCGGGGAAGTTGACGGCCGTGTATCCCAGAATCTCGGAGCCGACGGACCAGCTGTAGAGCCCGGGCAGCGCAGGCTGCACGGAGCGAAGCATCACCGCCTGCCCGGCGCGGGGAGGCGACGGAGAGGTTTCGAGAGCCTCACCTGTCTCATGGCTTAAAACGACCTCGCGAGCCTCGCGGTTGCCGGGCACGCTCCATTCGAGCAAATCGCATCCCGCGACAGGCTCGGGGCGAAGCTCGCTCACGCGGGACTGAAGCAGCGTCTCGGCCAGCATGGGCAGAAAGAGCGGCGAGTAGCCCATGCGATTGTCGCGGGTGGTGACGGCCATGTTCCAAATCAGCAGGCAGCCCCTGCCCTGCGGCACTCGAACCAGCGCGGGCACGCCGTCGTCATAGCTGAGCAGCAGCGTCGCCCCGGGCGGCAGCGGGTCGAGGAAGCCGCGCCCCACGCGGGCGTACTGCTCGCTCGCCCAAAGAGCATCGAGCGGTGTTCCCCGGAAGAGCTCAAAGACGGCGTCGTCGGGGGCCGCGACCTTCAGCGTGCGGAATCCGCCGTCGACGCGCAACTCGCCGCGATAGTCGGCCTCCCTGCCCAGCAGCAGAGGAGCGCAGGCCGTCTCATGCTCCAGATCCGGCGCGAGCAGCACCGTCGTACCGTCGGCCAGCAGCCGCTGAATCGTCGGGACGTCGGCGGCGCGGGGTGCATTCCAGACCACGAAGTCCGCGTGTTTCTCCGTCGGCGAGGGCGCGTGCAGGGTACGCAGGAAGGGCGTATTCTCCAAGGCCCGCATCATGAAGCCCGCCTGAGCCCGATCGACGGCGATGACCTGGCAATCCAATTTATCCCGCACCTCTGCAACAAGGCTCCGCACGTTATCGGCCGGGAAGGCATCGGCCTCCGTCTCGGCCCGCAGCACCCACTCACCGACCTTTTGCGGCGCCTCCAGCTTGAACTGCACCTCGCCCGTGCCGTCCTCGGAGAGCGCACAGGGCTGGGTGAGGCGAAGATCGCCGGCCTGCAGCGTCACGCTCAGGCCCTCGTCCGCCGAGCCGTCGCCCGCCGCCGCAAAGCGACGCAGGTGAACGGTGGCCGTCACTTCCTGCCCGGGGAGAGGCGAGGCCGGGTGGAGCGAGAGATGCGTGACGGCGGTATTGGCGAGTTGCTGAGACTGGGCCACATTGACGAAGGTGACGGGCACCTCCTGCGGCAGCACCGAGGCGAAGTCGACGGCGTCCCAGTTGCCGGCCTGAAAATCCGAGATGATCAGCAACTCGCCGCTGACACCCTCCGGCAACTCGCGAATCTGCTCCGCCGCGGCAGCCAGCGCCTCGCTGATTCCCTGAGACGAAGCCTCGACGCTGCGCGTGCGTGCCAGCTCGCGCAGCAACATCGAGCGCGAGCTCTCGGGCCGATCAAAGAGAAAGCGCGGGTAGCCCGCAAGAGTGACGAGGTTGACGCTGTCGTTCGCACCGAGTTGTCGCACGGCGCTCTCGGCCGCCGCGATAGCCTGATTCATGCGCACCTGCTGGCCGTCCGCCGCACCCATGCTCGCCGTGTTATCCAGCACGATGACGAGAGCCTTGCCGCCCCGTCCGCCCTGATCCGTGCCGATGACGGGCAGCAGAAAAGCGGCGGCGAGCGCGGCGCAGGCCAAGGTGCGCAGCAACAGCAGCAGCCAGTCCTTCGGGCGCGACTTGCGGGCATGCCTGCGCAGCAGCTCAAGCAAAAAGGCGATGGAGCTGAAGCGCCTCTCGCGCGGCTTGGCGCGCGCCACCAAGTGCACGATGACAGGGACAGCCGCCGCCAGCATCAGCCACCAGAGAGGGTTTTCAAAACGCAGCATCATGACGAGAGAGCATCAAAGAGGGGGTAAAATGACTGATCCGTCGTCGCGGAGAGAAAGAGCATGCCGCGAGAAGCCGCCATCGCGTGCAGTTGAGCACGGTGCTCGCGCATGCGCTCGGCATAGGCGGCGCGGAGGTTCTCGATGTTGAAGGTGATGCGCTCGCCGGTCTCGAGGTCGACGTAGCGGGCGAGGCCGCTATCGACCAAATCCAGCTCGGCCGGATCGAGCACCTGCACGAGCACCACGCGGCATCCTCGGTGGACGTAGGGGTTGAGCGCCTCAAACAGAGACTCGGGCTCGCAGAGGAAGTCGGAGATGATGATGACGCTGCCGGGCCGCGCCAGCAGATGGCGCGAGCGCTCGAGCGCCAGCGGCAGGCAGGTGCGACCGCCGGCCTTATTGTGCTCCAGATGGCTGAGGCATTCGTTGAGGTGCGCGGCTGTCGAGCCCGGCGGCAAAAAGTAGCGAATCTGCTCGTCAAAAAGCTGGAGCGAAACACGATCCGTCCCGCGCACCACCAGCCAAGCCAGACAGGCCGCAAAATGCGACGCGTAGGCAAGCTTGCTGAGCGGGCCGAGCTCGCGAAAACTCATCGAGGCCGACGAATCGACGAAGAGATGACACTCGAGGTGCGTCTCATTCTCAAAGGTCTTGAGCTGCAGGCGATCCGTTCGGGCATAGACGCGCCAGTCGATCAGGCGCAGATCGTCGCCCGGCGCGTAAGCCCGGTATTCGAGAAAGTCGCTGCCGCTGCCGCGCCCCTTGGCGCGGTGGCGCCCGCTGAGCCACCCCTCGGCCATCATGCGGACGGCGAAGCGGTAATTGGCCAGCTTCGCCATGTCCTCGGGCCGGAGTATGGAAGGTGCATCCGCCATGCGTTCGGCTTTTACATCAGACTGTCGATGACCGACTCCATCGTCACACCCTCGCCGGTAGCGCGGTAGTTGGGCATCAGGCGATGGCGCAGCACGGGATGCAGCACGGCACGCACCTCATCGGGACTCACGCTGCTGCGGCCCCGCAGCAGAGCCATGGCGCGTGCAGCCGAAAGCAGGCACTGACTCGCACGCGGCCCGGCGCCGCAGGCAACATACTTCTTCACCATCTCCCCGGCGAGCGGAGACTCCGGGCGCGAGCTCTGCACGGTGCGCACCACCAAGCCGTAGACATCTTCCGGGACGGGTACCGAGACCACTGCGCGCTGAAGCTCCTGCACCTTCGGCGCGTCGAGCAGGGTTGCGGGCTCGGGCATCTCGAGCCCCGTCGTGCGGTGCAGCACCAGCTCCTCCTCCTCGACGGTGGGATAGTCGATGTTGATCTGGAAAAAGAAGCGATCGAGCTGAGCTTCGGGCAGGGGATAAGTACCCTCGTGCTCCACCGGGTTCTGCGTTGCAAAAACGATGAAGGGCTCGTCGAGTTTGCGCGTCGTTCCGGCGACCGTCACCTGCTTTTCCTGCATGGCTTCGAGGAGAGCCGCCTGCGTCTTGGGCGGCGTGCGGTTGATCTCATCAGCCAGCAACAGATTCGTGAACACGGGGCCGGGAACGAACTCGAAATGGCGCGAGCCGTCCTCGCGCGTCTGAAGAATCTCGCTGCCCACAATATCCGTCGGCATGAGATCGGGCGTAAACTGAATGCGGCGGAAGTCGAGGCCGAGGATGCGCCCCAAGGTTGAAACCAGCAGCGTCTTGGCCAAGCCCGGGACGCCCACCAGCAGGCAGTGCCCGCGGCAAATCAGCGCGGCAAGCATCAGCTCCACAACCTGCTGCTGCCCTACAACGACTCGCGCCGTCTCGCGACGCACTTCCTCTACTGTCTTTTGAAGCCGCTTCCAGGCCTCCTCCGGTCTCTCTTCCATATGCGTGACGGCGCCTGTCTGATTCGGCGCCTCTCCAAGCCTACCATGCCCGCCGACGGAGTCAAGAACAAAGAATGACCGCAGCTACGAGCGCCACATCCACGTGCGCCACATGTGTACCAAGGTTTTGTCCGGAGGGAAACACGGTGCGATCCGGAAGCCGGAAGGCAACGATGCCCGAGCGGCACTCGAAGACAAATTTCTTGCAGAGAAAGCCCCGTTGGAGACCGAGCCATACAGGACTCATTCGCACATTGCCACAGGTCTGCTTTATTGGAGAGATTCAGCCTATGCAACACCTGTGTCCGTAAAATCAAATTGTAGCCTTTTTCCTTGACAAGCTCCGTGTTGAAGGCTAACATGCACTGTATGGAGAACAAAGAATACACTGACGAAGAGTTGGCATCTCTGAAAGATTTCGTGGATATGGTCAAGAGTGGGGAGCTCGACGAACAAATGTCCTGTTGGGGAGACCACTCAGACTACTCTCACGGTTATTGATCTGAAGCATCGCTCTTAAGAGTGTCATGTTAACCCGCCCCCATATCCGGTATGGGGGACGTGGTTTTTTCTAGTTATTCCTATGCGAAGAACAATAATCTACAAGGTCACCAACGGCTGTAACCTTGGGTGCGGGTACTGCTATGAACGGCGTAGGTTAGGCTGCCTTAAGCCTGACACCAGCGATAACATGGCTCCATTGTTACCCTACCTCGAACGAGAAGCGCACTGCCACAAAGGCAACAGATACATGATTTGCCTTCACGGCGGGGAACCATTGCTCATGGGGCTCAATGCGTTCGAGGAGATAGCATCCTGTTTGGAAAGGCTGAACACGGAAACAGATAACAGCTTCGCTTTTTCTCTGCAAACCAATGCTACGTTAGTAACTGATGAATGGGCGCAAGCTTTTTTTCGCTACAAATCACTAATGGGAGAACGAGGCATCGGGGTTAGTTTGGATGGGGATGAACTGACGCATGACCACTTCCGAAAGATGAATGCCGGAGGAGGCAGTTACTCCGCTGCAATAAAAGGAGTTGATTGCCTGAAAAAAAACGGTGTTCCTTTTGGTATTCTCTCCGTAACGACACAGACCTCCATTCGGAGAGCAGCGCATATTTTTGAAGCAATCATGAATATTGCTCCCAAGTTTTGGAGAATTCTTCCTTGTTATAACTTGAATTCAGAGGGAATATTGCTGCCCTATTCGGTAAGACCGACGGAATATGCCGAGTATCTGAAAGGTCAATTTCTCAGATGGGTACATTCGGGCATGGTGAAACGAGTGGTCGTTGATCCTTTCGCGACCATCATTTCCGTAATGAACAACAAACCCGTACCATGGTGTGAATATCGCGAAGATAAATGTGAAGACTTTTTATCTGTTGAAACGGATGGAAGTCTTTGCATTTGCGACACTTTCTCTGAAATGACCTACAAAGATGAATATCAACTTCAGGGATGCGATTTTCATCGGGCGCTCAAGGATATGCCGGCCTACTACACTGCCTTGAAATCGGCCTTGGACGCCGATTGCCGAAGCCAGAATTGCCCGGTAAGTGGAATTTGCCACGGAGGTTGCTACGGAATGAGATGGCTGTTCCGAGCTAAAAACCCCGAACTATACGAGGACTACTGCTTAGCAAAACGCAGCATAATATCGCACTTGTCCAAAGCCGTTCGAGCTGCTGAAATGCATTCATTAATGCCAAAATGAAAAGGACCATTACATACAAAGTTTCTAACGGATGCAATTTAGCATGCACCTATTGCTATGAACGCCGTCGCCTAGGTGGACTGTTGCGAGACTGTACGGAATCCGCTGTCTCCATCGCTGAGCAGCTTGAGCAATTGGCACAATGCTCGGAACAACTTTCCGTTATGCTCTGTTTGCACGGAGGCGAACCCTTGCTTATGGGAATCCCCGCATACGATTCACTCTGTCAACATATTGAGGAAATCAACAAGCAACCGGGGAAAAAGATTGCCCTTTCATTACAAACCAATGGAACGCTTATAACCGATGACTGGGCTGATTGTTTCTACCGGCATCGCAACCTATTTTCGGGCAATGGCATAGGAATCAGTTTGGACGGAGACTCTGTTGCCCAGAACCATTTCAGAAAAACCTGCAGCGGTGATAACTCGTATGAAATGGTTCTTAACGGCATACAAGCTCTCAAAAACAAGGGGCTATCTTTTGGTCTGTTAGCGGTCGTTACCCGTCCTAGTCTGGGACGCGCCTCGGACCTTTTGCGGTCATTGGCGGAATTAAACCCATTATTGATCAAATTTGTTCCCTGTTACGATTTTACATTTGACGGGAGACTGACTTCTTACTCCATAACCCCCTTGGAATTCGCAGACTACTTGGTGGACACCTTCAGAAGCTGGATAAAAACGGGCATGGTTCGCGAGCATGTCATTGTAGAACCTATCTTCTCTGCGTTGATGAACATTTCAGGGAAGTTTACACCCTGGTGCGAGTACAGCGAGAGCAAGTGCGACGACTTTTTACTGATAGACGCGTCGGGAAGAATGGGGGTATGTGACAATCTCCCCATATACGAAAATGTCCCTTGTTTAAATGAACGTTCATTAGCGGAATTGCTCTCATTTTCCCCTCGCGAGTATACCGACTTTCGCCATCTTGCTCTCAAAGAGTGTTCGTCATGCACGATTAGGCGGGAGTGCAAAGGAGGTTGCTTGGGGACGCGCTACAATTTTTACACGAAGGCAGCGCCGACTCTCAAAGGTGAATACTGCAATGGGAAGCGGCATTTCTTCAGCGAATTAAAGTCAGTTATGTCCATGGCAGATAAAGGAAAATAGCCTCTTATGCCTACCATTCATCTTAATATTACCCAACAGTGCAACCAAAAATGCTTCTTTTGCATAAGAAGCCATGCCCCTGTAGAACAGCCGGGATTAGAAGCCTTGCTTCGGTACGCCAGAGTGCAGCAAGCCTGCGGGGCTGACAAATGCATCATAACCGGAGGGGAACCTTTTGTATCACCCATCCTATTCTCTCTGCTCGGAGGATTAAAACACTTGGGGTTCAAGAGAATCACCATTCAGACCAACGCAACCCTTCTCAGCTCTGAACAACTGTGTGAAAAACTGAAATCCGTCACGGAGGGGATCGACTGTGACCTCAGCATATCTTTACATTCGGTGAACGAGCCTGATTTTTCCCGTATTGCGGGAGTCAGAGGACATTTCACTCAGCTGGAAAAATCATTTTCTCTTCTCTCTGAGCATAGTATACCTTTCTGTACGAACACGGTCATCTTCAAAGGCAATCTTCGCGAGCTCTCGGCGATCGCCATGTACGCAAGGGATTCAGGGGCCTATCTGATTCAATTCTCTTTAATGCGGTACAAAGATACCAACATGGCGCAGTATGCGGTGTCATTGGAAGAGGTAAAAGAGGCAGCGCAACAGCTCGCTTCCGTCATTCCCATAAAAACTCTCAGATTTGAGGGTGTTCCCTTTTGCATACTCCGGGGAATGGAACGGTGCGTGGCTGAATCATTTTGGCCGCAGGAGCTCAGGCTGCTAACCTCTACGGGTAAGCAAATCGGTGACTACAAGAAGGACTTAATGCCCAAATACAGGCGTAAACTACCCTCTTGTCAACAATGCATCTGCAACACCATCTGCATGGGAGTGTGGCAGGAATACGAAAATCAACTCATCTCCATGTCCCCGCTTCCCATATGTTGATCACCCTCATCGTAGGCTCTTTCAAGACGGAGGAGAGTTAAAACAAAGGCTGACGAAGCGTCCGGAAACGGTGAGTCTGTATAGGAATCTCTATGCTAACGCAATCTCATATGCGCCTTTCCTGATAACGCTTCACCCATTCTTGAGTGATTCGGGCATTTAAGATACACTTAGAGGGAAACAAAACGTAGCTAAATCAACGCTCCATGATATATACCTCCTTATTCGTCACAGCCGATAAGACATACAAACTGCAAGTCACTCCTTTCACTTGTTCCAGATTCGGACTGGCGGAATTCTTTGCTGCACACTTGCATCATTTGGGGCACTGGGAGGGAAAGAGAGTTTTGGATGTTGGTTGTGGTGTAGGCCCTCTTAGCATTTTGCTCGCCGACCAAATGGGTTGCAAAGTGCTCGGAATCGATATAAATCCACAAGCTATTGATTGTTTCAAAGCTAATATACGAAATTACAATTTAGGCAATCAAATCCAAGTCAAGCTGTCTAATTTTTACACAAGCACGAAAAGCGACATAAAAGACGAAAAATGGGATATGATTGTGTCCAATCCTCCCATCTCCGATGAGGTAGGAGTTGATGTTATAGAGAAATATAGGTTTAATGATTTTTCAAATTTAAGCAGGGAGGCGTTTACCTATCTGACGAATGCATGGAGAAACGAGGAAGGCAAAGACTTACTTGATGAAATCTTCACCTACTCAAACACGGCTCTCACTCCCCATGGCATGCTTTGTGTTGTTTTTTGCTCCATGAGTAATGTTTTACCAAGTACCGTCGTAGAACGTGCCGGCCTCTCGGGCATGCACCTATGCCAAATAATTGAAGGCAAAATACCAACGGAAAGCTTGGGAGTCCGAAGCATCGGAATCGATAACGTTACCGCCTATATTTTGATGTTTAACAATACAAACTGACAGGTCAGTCACGCGGGATATGTTGCGCCCAGGTTTCCGAGCGCCTTGTTGAGTCTCGTCTATTTTTTCAGCGGGCGTGAGAGGTGCACACTCCGCAGCCACGTCCTGTCCCACGCTGTACGGAGGGGAACATGGCTTAGACTCCGACTCATAGCGAAGCTCTCCGACCGCCGCGCCGAGGGCTGTCTAAACATTTTTGATCCGAAAGTCGATCGGATTCTTGACGCCGCTGCCTTATATGGTAGACTGTCAGTGTATGAAGCGACAAATGATGTTTCTGATTCTCGGTCTCGGCGTCCTCGCCGTCAGCTCCTGCAGCAACGAAGCCATGACCAATGCGGCGGCATCGGCCGCCGGAACGGCCATCCGCGGCGGGAATTCGGATCAAGTCACCAAGAGCGCGGTTCGATCGGCTATCAGGACGGATCTCCGGAACCAGAACTGACACGCCGCCAAACGGCTCTTCCCCTCGCCGAAGAAAGGCAACGCAGAGGGGGCTTAGCAAACGACCCCGGTTCACGCAGATCCGAGGCCGTTTTTTTTGCGCCCGAGTTCCCGGCGGCGCAAGTGCGACACCCTCTCATCCCCCCGGCACCGCAAGACTCCTCCCCACCCCCTCGGCGCCGCAGGTTGCAATTCAGAGCCCACGGTACCGCAGGTCGCAATTCAGAGCCCGCAGCGCCTCAAGTCGCGCCAAAGCCCGCAGCGCCGCAGGTCGCGCCAAAGCCCTCAGCGCCGCAGGTCCGACCCTGTTCCCCTGCGCCGCAGGTCGCACCAAAGCCCTCAGAACCGCAGGTCCGACCCTGTTCCCCGCACCGCAGGTCGCAACACCGAGTTAGTTGCGCTTCCCTGCTCCACCTGTCGCTGACGCAGCACTTTCCCGCAGCGGGCGGACGGCGGCCCTGCCGGAGATCCATGCGACGGCGGACATACCGCAGAGCTCCCCCGCCATTGGGTCCGTTCGTGCGGGCAAAAGAACCGCGCCGCAGCGGGAGGGCCTCTCTCCGCTCGGATCCGCGCGCGTCGACGAGCATACCGTTCCGACCCCGAAGGGGGCCGGCAAAGCGGGTCGGGCAGACTCCACTCAGCCTCAATTCGGACTTGCAGGCCGCCCGCCGCCATGCTAAACTCGCAGCGGTATGGGAATGCTGCTCCACAGACTGCGAAACGCCGGAAAAGGCCTGCGCGCCTACCTTCGTCAGGGCATGATCGACCCCTTTCCCGTCCGCCACTACCTGCGCGGCTACACCCCGCGCAAAGCCGGGCGCGATCTCAAAGCGGCTCTCGATGTCGCCCTCGTCGGTCTGCCGCAGGGCATGGCCTTCGCCGCCATGGCCGGGCTGGACAGCATCTACGGCATCATGGCCGCCACCGTCGGCACCTTCATCGCCCCGATCTTCACCAAATGCAGCCTGACCGTCAGCGGTCCGAGCAACGCCACCGCCTTCATGCTGGCGAGCTTCTTTCTGGCCTCGGATCCGGAGATTCGGATGCACCCGGAAATCTTCGTCCCGCTCATCGTCTTTCTGGCGGGGCTCGTCTGCGTCATCGGCGCCTTCGTCAAGGCCACCGAGATGCTTCAGTTCGTGAGCCGCAGCGTGCTGGTCGGCTACGTGACGGGTGCCGCCACGCTCATCATCGCCTCACAGCTGCGCTACGTGATGGGCATTCACGACGTGGAGGCCGGCAGCTCATTTTTCTCCATGAGCAGCGCCATCCTCGAGCACCTCGACAAGATGCAGTGGCAGCCGATTGTTCTCGGCGTGCTCTCCTTCCTGCTCTTTATCCCGCTGAAAAAATATTTCAAGTTTCTGCCCACCTTCGCCATCATCCTCGTGGTCATGAGCGCCCTCAACTGGGTTCTCTGCCAGCCTTGGGCGGGAGGGGCCTTCACCGAGGTTCGCATGCTCAAGGATTTCACCATGAGCGACCTCGTGCTCTCGCCGCCGGCTGTCTGGGAGGTCGGCGAGCATCTCGCCACGCTCTTCCCCATCGTCATCGGTATCGCCTTTCTCTCGACCCTCGAGCAGACCGTCATGAGCAAGACCCTCTCGGCCAAGACCGGCGAGCCGCTCAATCTCAACCAAGACACCTTTGCCGTGGGCATGGCCAACATGGGCTCTGCCTTCACGACCTCCCTGCCCTGCTCGGCCTCGCTCACGCGCTCCATGCTCAACTACACGTCCGGGGCCGTCACGCGCTTCTCGGGCATCTTCTGCGGTCTGCTCTGCCTCGGCATCACCTTCATTCTGGCTAACTTCCCGCTCATCTCGCGCATTCCGCACTGCGTGCTGGCGGCGCTGGTGTTGGCCAATGCGGTGTCGCTCTTTGACCGCAAGCTGCTGCGCATCTGCTTCCGCTCGACGCCCGGCGATGCGGCAGTGCTCGTCATTACCTTCATCGCGGCGCTGCTTCTGCCGCTGCACGTCGCCATCTTCGTCGGTGTCGTCATCTCCGTTTCGCTCTTCCTGCGCAAGGCCGCCAAGCCCGAACTGGTCGAGTACACGCTCGACAACGAGGGCACGCTGCTGAAGCTGGCGGACAAGGCGAACCGCCTGCCGCAAATCTCCATCGTGCACGTGGAGGGCGATCTCTTCTTCGGTGCGGCGGACCTCTTCCGCAAGCAGGTATCGCGCATCGCCGAAGACGCCTCGCTGGCCGTCATCGTGCTCAGAATGCGAAACGCCCGCAACCTCGACGCCACCTCCGTATGTGCGCTCGAGGAGCTCATCCGCTTCACGCGAGAGAAGGGGCGCCACCTCATCATCTCGGGTGCGAGTCGCGAGGTGTACCGCATCCTCCGCAAGAGCGGTGTGCTTTCGGTGTTGCAGGAGGACTGCGAGAAGGGTGAAAGCAACATCTTCCTCATCGAGCCGAAGAATCCGAACATGTCGACGCGCAAAGCGCTCATGCGCGCCCAGAAGCTGCTCGGCACCAAGAACGCCGACATCTCCATCTACACCACGCAGACGCGCGAGGCTTCATGAGCTCCGCTCCGAAGAAGAGGGCTTCGTCCCCCCGCGTCTCGGCTTCGTCCCCTCGGGTCTCGGCTTCGTCCCCCCGCGTCTCGGCTCTGACACCCGCCGCCGAGGCTCTGGCGGCGGCGGCCGAGCCCCTGTCCGCCGCGCTCGTCGCTTGGTTTGAGAGGGAGGGGCGCGACTATCCTTGGCGCCGCACGACGGATCCTTGGGCGATTCTCGTCAGTGAGGTCATGCTCCAGCAAACGACCATTCCGACGGTTCTGGCGCGCTACGAGAGCTGGATGGCCCGCTTCCCGACCCCCGAGGCACTCGCCGCCGCCGATGAATCAACCGCGCTGCGCTCATGGGAGGGCTTGGGCTACTACCGCCGCGTGCGCTCGCTTCAGGCAGCCGCGCGAGTCATCGCGCAGCTGCACGGGGGGCAGTTTCCGCAAGACGAGGCGGCGATTCGCGCCTTGCCGGGCATCGGCGATTACACGGCAGCCGCCGTGCTGAGCTTCGCCTACAACCGCCCGGCCCCGCTGGTCGACGCCAACGTGGCTCGCATTTTTGCCCGCTTGCTCAACGACTCGCAGCCCATCGACACCCCTGCATGCCGACGCATGCACGGCAAACTCTCCGCTCGCCTCGTCCCGCCCGACAAGCCCCGGGCCTTCAACTCGGGCATCATGGAGCTCGGGCAGCGCCTCTGCCGCAGCGGAGAACCCGACTGCCTGCTCTGCCCGCTGCGCTCGTGGTGCCGGGCCACGAACCCCGCTCAACTGCCGCAGAAATTGCCGAAACCGCCCGTGACCCGCACGGAGCACCACGATATTCTCCTGCTCGGCCCGGACGGGCTGCTCATGGAGCAACAGAGCCGAGGCAAGCGGCACGAGGGCATGTATCGTCTGCCCCGCCGCGATCCGGAGGAACTCAGGGACTGCGACAAAATCGCCGAGCAAAGCTACAGCGTCACGCGCTACAAAGTCACGCGGCACCTCTACCGCGCCTCAGGCAGCTGCCGCCCGAAGCCCGGCGAAGGCTTCATCCCTCTGGCGGCACTTGCCGACACGCCCATGGCGTCTCCCGACCGCAAACTGCTCGCAAGGCTTCTTCCCTCTCTCACCCGCAATCTCCCCGCAATATCACCGTGACACAGCAATGGATCCGGAATCTCATCTCGGCCGCCCTCGCCCTGCCGCTCGCCGCAGGAGGCGAGACGGGCGGAGCGGAGACCTCGCGCCAAGCTCCGGCGCTCGACCCCTTCAAGGCCGACACGGTCGGCCGAGCTCAGCCTCCCGAGGGTTACCGCCTCGTCTGGCACGATGAGTTCAACGGCGAAGGCGAGCCCGATCCCGCCAAGTGGAGCCCGGAGCGGGGCTTTGTCCGCAATCGCGAGATGCAGTGGTACCGGCTCGACAACGCCCGTCAAAGCGGCGGCCGCCTCATCATCACGGGCAAAAAAGAGAGTTTCCCCAACCCGGACTACGAAGCGGGCAGCAAAGACTGGCGCAAGAATCGCAAGAGGGTCGCCTATACCTCGGCCTCGCTGACCACGAAGGGGAAATTCAGCGTTACCTACGGCATTCTCGAGGCTCGCGTACGCTTCAAAGCCGTCGAGGGCCTGTGGCCCGCCTTCTGGACGACGGGCATCAGCGAGACGTGGCCGGCCTGCGGTGAAATCGACATCATGGAGTATTACAAGGGCAAATTTCTGGCCAATTTCGCGTGGAGCGCAGGTCGCCCCCGGACGGCCGTCTGGCGCAGTCGAACGGTGAAGGTGGAGGACTGCCGCGCGAAGGATCCGCGCTGGGATGACAAGTTCCACATCTTCAAGCTCGATTGGGATGAGAATCGCCTGCGCATCTTCATCGACGGAGAGTTGGTCAACGAGATGGCAACGGCCGATGCGGTCAATCAGCGTTTTGACAAGGTTGAACATCCGTTTCGCCAGCCGCACGGCATCATCATCAACCTCGCTCTGGGAGCCAACGGCGGCTCGCTCGATAAGCTCGCCTTTCCCGCGCTCTACGAGGTGGACTACGTGAGGGTCTACCGGAAGATTGAAGACGAGCTGGGCGTCGGCGACGCCGACGGCGCCGGACATTGATCGCTTCCGCTTCGCCCCTGCCCCGCGATCCTCGCTGCCGCCGACACGCTCTATCCCCCGCCCGATGCGCGAAAGAGCCCGCCCCCGAACGGGGACGGGCTCTTTCACAGGAGTTATTACATGCAGCGGGCAAACCCGCCGCAGGGAGATTAGGAAAGGGACGGCTTCTTGGCGCGACGCACGGAACCGAAGCGCTTCTGGAACTTGTCGATGCGGCCCTCGGTGTCGACAAACTGATTCTTACCCGTGAAGAAGGGGTGCGAATCGGAGGTGATACCGCAGGAGACGACGAAGTGCTCAACGCCGTCAATGACCTCAGTCTTGGCGGAGGTGACGGTGGAACGCGTGATGAAGCGGCGGCCCGTGGTGATGTCCACGAACACAACAGGATTGTACTTGGGATGCAGGTCTGCCTTCATAATCGTATCTGGCTGCGTTACCGTCGCAGCGCGGAGGGAATTGTAGTTCGCAGCCGAGCCAATGTCAAGCAAGATTTCTCACGTCTCTTGTTTTTTCCGATTTTTTGACGGAGGCGGGCATTCCTTTCTTGCACTTTCGGACTTCGGCTGCTAGGATGGTCTCACCGAAGCCGTTTCTTCACGATATGCCGACCCAGCTCGCTCAACTCAAGCAGTACACAACCGTGGTGGCCGATACCGGCGATTTCCGCCAGATGGAGGAGTTTACCCCGCAGGACGCCACAACGAATCCCTCGCTGATTCTCGCCGCAGCGGCGAAGCCCGAATACCGCCCGATTTTGGAGGCCGCTCTGGCACCGTTCCGCAGCTCGAAGCTGCGCGGAGCGGAGCTGACCGACGCGATGATGAACAAGGTGATTGTCGCTTTCGGGCTCGAGATTCTCAAGCGCGTGCCGGGTCGCGTCTCCAGCGAAGTCGACGCGCGGCTCTCGTTCGATACGGACGGGACGGTGAAGAAGGCGCGCGAGCTCATGGCTCTTTACGAAGAGGCCGGCATCGGGCGCGAGCGCGTGCTCATCAAGATCGCCTCGACTTGGGAGGGCATCCAGGCGGCGCGCGTGCTCGAGCAAGAGGGCATTCACTGCAACCTGACGCTGCTCTTCAGCACCATTCAGGCCGTCGCCTGTGCCGAGGCCGGCGTCCGGCTGATTTCCCCCTTCGTCGGTCGCATTCTGGACTGGTACCGAGCCTCGACGGGCTTGGAGTACACGGCGGAGACCGACCCCGGCGTGCAGTCCGTTCGCACCATCTACAACTATTACAAGAAGTTCGGTTACCCGGTGCAGATCATGGGTGCCTCGTTCCGCAACAAGGGCGAGGTGCTGGCGCTGGCGGGCTGCGATCTGCTGACGATTTCCCCGAATCTGCTGGCCGAGCTGGCGGCAAGCGATGAGCCGGTGGCTCCCGCTCTCTCGCCGGAAGCCGCCAAAGCTTCGGACATCGAGCGCCTTCCGGCCGATGAAAAGAGCTTCCGCTTCCTCTTCAACGAAGACGCCATGGCGACGGAAAAAACGGCCGAAGGCATTCGCCGCTTCTCCGCCGATATCCGCAAGCTGGAAGCCCTGCTCACCTCGATGCTCTGACCTGCGGCACGGGGCAGGTCGATCTTTTTCCCATCTCTCACACTCATTCAAATCAGAATCATGAAAGTACTCGTTACCGGCGGAGCCGGCTATATTGGTTCTCACACGGTGCGCCAGCTCGTGAAGAGCGGCGCCGATGTGACGGTTCTCGACAGCATGGTCTACGGCCATCCTGCCGCCATCGTGGACCCGGAGGTGAAGCTCGTGAAGGGCGATCTGGGCGATCCCGCCATTGTCTACCCCCTCCTCATCAACGGCAAGTTCGATGCGGTGGTGCACTTTGCCGCCTTCATCCAAGTCGGCGAGTCCGTTCAGGATCCCCTGAAGTATTACGAGAACAACATTGCCAAGCCCCTCGTGCTGCTGCGTGCCATGATGCTCGCCGGCACCAAGCGCTTCGTCTTCTCGTCCACCTGCGCCACCTACGGTGAGCCGACTCAGGTGCCGATTCCCGAGACGGAGAAGCAGGATCCGATCAACCCCTACGGCGGTTCCAAGTTCATGCTGGAGAAGGTCTGCAAGGACTGCGACCGCGCCTACGGCCTCAAGAGCGTCTTCCTGCGCTACTTCAACGCCTCGGGCTCTTCCGAAGACGGTCTCATCGGCGAAGATCACGACCCCGAGTCGCACCTCATCCCGGTGATTCTTCAGGCCATCAAGGGCGAGCGCCCGGGCATCACGGTGTTCGGTACGGACTACGACACGCCCGACGGCACCTGCATCCGAGACTACATCCACGTGGACGATCTGGCCGACGCCCACCTGCGCGCTCTCGACTACCTGATGAAGGGCGGCGAGACCAACTGGTTCAACCTCGGTACGGGCAAGGGTCTCTCCGTCAAGGAGATCATCGATGCCGCCGAAAAGGTGACGGGCAAGAAGGCTCCGGTGACCTACGGCGAGCGCCGCGAAGGCGACCCGCCCCGCCTGATTGCCGATGCCCGCAAGGCGGCCGAGGTGCTCGGCTGGGTGCCGAAGTATCAGGACGCCCACAAGATTGTGGAGACCGCGTGGAAGTGGTTCAACGGTCCTCGCGGCGGCCACTACTGATGTTGTGCCGCGGGCAGGCAGGGCGCTGAGCCCCCCTGCCCGCATGACTCCTCCCTGCATCCGCACCTTCGCAACACACGAAGGTGCGGTTTTTTTCGATTATTTTAGGGTTCCGATCAGACAAATGAACTTCGGAGCCGTTTCAATGGACAGATGACGCCCCCGTTGCAGAACAGCCCTGCGTCACGGCAGCCTGCGCCCACGACCTCCCGGGAGTGGGGCGAGTGGTTGCGCCCGAGGCTGGCGCTTCTGCAACGCGTGGCGGCGAGCTATTACCCCGAGAGCCCGGAGGACCTGCTGCAGTCGACCCTGCTTGCGCTCTTCCGCTCGGCCGCGCGAGGCGTGCCGATGCCGGGAGGCGACGAGCTGCAGGCCTACTGCTGCACGGCTCTTCGCAACAAGGCCTACGACTGGTACGATGCTCAGAGACGGCGGCGACCGATTCAGGCGCCGGTGACGGATGAAACGCCCGAACCGGTCGGCGAGAGTTTCGCCCCTGAGTCTCTCGATGCCGTCGGTCTGCGCGCGAAGCTCCCGGAGCTGCTGCCGCCGTCACAAGAAAACGTCATCACCATGCGCATCTGGGGCGGGATGTCTTTCGCCGAAATCGGCGAAGCTCTCGGCGTGTCACGCAAGACGGTCTATGCCCGCTTCGCCTGCGCCATCCGGCGACTCAAAGAACTTTTCGATTCCGACCATGAATGAGAACTTCAACAGGCTCAACGCTGACGAGCGCGCCTTTGCCCGCGCGCTTCAAGCTGCCGTGCGTCCGGCGACACCGCCCGACGCACGACGGCTCGACGGACTCTTCGACCGCCTGACACAGAGCATGCGTCGCGAGGAGGAGCGCATGTGGCTCAGCGACAGTCTGCGTGCGCTGAGGCGCTGTGCCGCTGCCGTCATCATTCTGGTGGTCAGTCTCGCCTTCGGATTCCGCAGCACCAACTCGCTGGTTGCCGAGCTGACGCAAGAATCCGCCCCCGAGCAGGTCGACCGACTCGCACACCTCACCGCGAAGGCTCAGCCGGCGATCCATGCAGCGCCCGCCGCTCTGCTCTGCGATGCGGATACGGACGCCGGGATGCAGCAGGGCCAAATGATTCAGCCTTTCGCCGCCTCGCGCTCCGCCGCGCCGCAAGCCCTAGCCATGCAGGCAGAAGTGACCGACGGCGTTTCGCCCTTCTCCCGCGCTGCACGTTCCGCCGCGCCGCAGGCCCCGGCCATGCAGGCAGAGCCGGCCGACGGCGCTTCGCCCTCCCCCCGCGCTGCACTTCCCGCCGCGCCGCAGGCCCCGGCCATGCAGGCAGAGCCGGCCGACGGCGCTTCGCCCTCCCCCCGCGCTGCACGTTCCGCCGCGCCGCAGGCCCCGGCCATGCAGGCAGAAGTGACCGACGTCGTTTCGCCCTCCCCCCGCGCTGCACGTTCCGCCGCGCCGCAGGACTTGGCCATGCAGGCAGAGCCGGCCGACAGCGCTTCGCCCTCCCCCCGTGCTGCGCTCCCCGCCGCGCCGAGAACCATGACCATGCGGGCAAGGACGGGTGCTGCGCCGCAGCCGAAACTGCACCTCGACATTCTTCCGCTCTGAGTTTTTCCTCACCTTTCCCTCCGCTTTTTATGTCACGCCACCTTATCACTCGACTGTCATGGGCGCTACTGGCGCTGGCTCTTGTGTTGGCCGGACTCCAAGCCTACATGCTGTTGCAAGCGCCTGAAACATCGCCGCTCGCCCGGGCAAAGGAGAACGCTCCTCAGGCAAGCCCCGCGCCGACCGCCGCGGCTCTCACGGCCACAACGCCTCATCCGTCGGCGGAGCTGCCGGAGCAAAGCATCGCCACCGCGCAGACGGCCAAGACCGCCAAGACGACCAAGGCGGCCAAGACGACCAAGACGGCCGATGCAACCGAGGCGACCGAGGCGACCGATACCGTCGCGCCCTGCCCCGTTCCGTTTGTCGGCACCGCCGCCGGACGCACCGAGAGTGAGACGGGCTTCATCGACAAGGGAGCTTCCGGCGCCCCCGTCGACAGCTCGGCATCAGCCGACACCCCCCGCGGCACAGGCTCGGACGCTGACACGAACAACACGCAAGCCGCCGTCCCGAACGCGCAGCGCAGCGACTCGGCACAGCCGTCTCCGGAATCGACGGCTCTCCAAGAGCCCGCACTCGGCGCAGACAACGCCGTCGGCAGATCCCGACGGACGAGAGCAGGAGCCGCCAAGTTGGCGAGTGAGCGGGTTCATCCGTCAGAACCGACCGCCTCGGAGGCTCCGGCCGAACAAGCGGCTCCCGCCCCTCCGGCAGCGGCTCCTGCCCCCCCGGCAGCGCCGAGCGCCTCTTCCGGCCTGCGCCGCACCGCGATGGGCGCGCAAAGTCTGGCGGCAGACTTTGCGCTCTACCGCGAGCAGCTTGAGGGCATTGACGCTTCCCTGCCCTCGCACGACGGCTCCTCACAGCTGAGATTTAACGAAAGCCGCGCCGTCTGCACGCTCCATTGGCAGTCCGAGGGAGGCCGCATCCGCGAACTGTCGACGGATTTGGAGGCGGCGGATGAGGGTGGGCGCCTGCGGCTTGTGGTGCACCTGCTCAACCAAGAGGTCTGCCGCGGCGCGGAGGTTCTCGACCTCGGGCTCTACCTCATCCGCCTGCCTGAGGCCGGACAACAGGCGGCTCCCCGCCACGAGCAAATCTTCCTGCGCCTCGACGCCTCGCAGCCCAAGCCCCTGCAAGCCGAGTAAGCTGTCGTCGTACCGTATCGTTGCTTCGCGCCCTGCGATGCGGTACGGCACAGCGGAATACTTTTTTCTTTCATCGCGGCTCAAATGTATTATAATGAGCACGGCGGTATCATCCGTCGGCTTTCATGGCGAACACCGAAAACAGAAAACGCAATCGGCCGGGCATGCTGCGCTCCCTGCTCGACGGTCTGCTTGCGTTCCGCCGCCACGCCCCCGGCGATGAGGTGCTGCGAGACTCCATGTTTCCGCACCCCGATGATGAGGAGGCGGAAGCCGAGGCGCGACTGCGCCCCAAGCGCGGGCTGCTCGGCAGCATGTGGATGCGCTTCAATCTGTTTTCAGCCCTGGCTCTCCTGCTCTTTCTGAGCTTTACCTTTCTGCTCTACTACGCCTTCTTCATGCTGTGGACGCCGCGTGATCTGAGCACGGTGCCGGGCTACCGCGACGGCGTTCCCGGCCCCGATATCCGCCGCCTTGTGCAGGAGGCCGACGGTCAGGAGATTTCCTTCAGCGATGCCGACGTCAACCGCTACATCGCGCGAACCTGCCGCGCGCGCCAGTCGGGCATCTTCTCCATTCTGGCGCACGCCGAGGGTGTGGCCGTTGTCTTTCACGAGGGGTATGCCGAGGTGGTGGTCGAGCGCTCGCTGAGCGCGGCTCTGAAGCAAACGTCGAGCGTCGACCTCAGCTTCACGCGCGAGATTGAACACGGGGTGCCCGTGCTCAAGGCTCACTTCAACGGTGGTAACGCGCTGACCGAATCGCTGCCGCGCGGCGGGCAGATCGGCTCAGCCGATGTGCCGGAGCGCTGCGTGCAGCTGCTCTGCTACGCTCTCGAATCCATGGTGGACTGCTACCCCGACATCGTCGATGCCGTCCGCGAGCACGACTACCTGCCCGTCTTCAGCGAGGGTCGCGTGACGCTGGTGCCGCCGACCTCTCCGTCAACCGCTTCCATTGAATCAACACGATGAAAAAGAAACTCATTCCCGTCTCCATCATGCTGCTGAGCTCTCTGGCTCTCAGCTCATGTTTCTTCCAAGCCGTTAAAAACGCCATTGTCCGCAGCGACTATCCGGGAGATCGTCCGCCGCATGTCATTACGGAGGTTAACGGCAAGCCGAATCCCAAGGCGGTCTGGCTGAAAGTCAACGCCTCGGATCTGCCGCCGTCGAGCGCTTTGCGCGGCAAGTCGGTCGGTTATGCTCCCGACGGGCTTCCCTACGGTGTGTCGACAAGCTGGAGCGATATTGTGATATCGCCGTATTATCCCAATTACCCGCTGGACTACACCGGGGTGGCTCCGGGCTCTAAGGTGTGGGATCCCTACACCCGCAAGCCCTTCTACATCAGCCGAACTTACACGCTCAACTAAGACGCATGAGCGAAGACGCATCGGCTAAGCCGACGCTCTCAAACCGCATCGGTGCGTGGAGTTGCCGCGCCCTTTGCGGGCTGATGAAGTTGGCAAATGTTCGTTTCATTGCCGTTCTGGGGCGCGGCATCGGCTACCTTGTCTGGCTATGCGCGCCGTCGCGGCGACGCATTGTTGCCCGCAATCTGCGCATCGTACACGACCCTCTGCTCCGAGGGGCGCGCCTCCGTCGCATGGTGCGTGCCAACATGGTGCGCACGAGCATGAATCTGGCCTGCTCGATCAAAACGGGCTTGATGAACGATCGCGAGTTCGAGCGCTCCATCACGATGGAGGGTGCGGATTTCTTCGAGGAGTCGGGCATGGACGGCCACACGGTCATCTCGTGCATTCCTCACGCCGGCAACTGGGAGATTCTGGCGCGCATCCGCCCTCACTTCACCCGCGTGGAGCACTTCGGCTCGATGTATCGGCGCCTCAACAATCCCCTGCTGGAGAAGATGGTCTATGATGCGCGGACGGGCTACGGCTGTGAGATGTTCAGCAAGGAGGACGGTTTGCGCGCCGTTCTCAAGCTGGCTCGCAACGGGGGCTTGCTCGGCGTGCTCAGCGACCAGTTCACTCAAGAGGGGCTCTTTCTGCCCTACTTCGGCAAAATCACGGGTGTTACCCCTCTTCCGGCTCTGCTCTATCGACGCTGCAAGGGCAAGGGGAAGCTCATCGCCGTGTATACGCGCAACATCGCGCTCGGCCGCTGGCAGGCGGTTCTCGACCGCGAGATCAAGCTGCCGGAGGGCTGCGAGAGCGATGCCGCCATCACGATGGAGATCAACAAGGCGCTCGAGGCTTGCCAAAAGGAAAACATCCTCGACGGTTTCTGGATGCACCACCGCTGGAAAGGGACGAACGTGTTTGCTCCTCAGCAGCCGCCCGAGGTGGCCGATGTGGCGAGAGCCAACGTCAGGTTCCCCTTCCGCATCATTGTCTGCCTGCCCGAGAGGGCGGAGGAGGCTCTGCACACGCTGCCGATGCTTCGGGCGCTGAAAGTCTCGCGGCTCGACGCACAAATCACCGTCATTTGCCCGCTTGCTCAAAGGGACTTCTGGGCAGCGCAGAGCGACTGCGTCGACATTGCGGTGACAAGCGATGAAAAGGTCTCGGCCGGCGAACAGCTGGAGGCGGATGAATATTACCGCGACGGCCCCTACGACTACCTCTTCATGCTGAGCGAAAACGCCCGGGTCTTCCGCAGTTTGAAGCGCCACTTCCCGCTCTACATCAGCGGCTTTACGGAAAACAAGCTCTCGCGCAGGTTCCGGGCTCACTTCTCGCGGCTTCCTTGGGGGCCGCCGCAGCCGGAGGCTGAGGATTATCTGCGCCTGCTCGAGAAGAGACACGAGCTGACGCTCGATCGCGAGCGTCTCTTTGCGCCTCTTGCCTCACGCGCCGCGCAGCATCCGTCGGTCTGTTACATCGCGCCTCTGTCTTCTCTCGGCTCGGCCGATCGCTGGCCGGAGGAGCGGTGGGCGGAGCTGGTCGCGCGGCTCAGCACTCCCGCAACGCTGCTTGCTCTGCCGGAGCAGGAGAGCGAAGCGCAGGCCATGGCCGAGAGCCTCGGCATCGCATGCCGCACGGCTTCGCTGAGCGAACTTCCTGACCTGCTGTCGCCCGCCGACCGTCTCTACGCGGTTGACGGGCTCATCGCGCAAACGGCGTCGATGATAGGCGTGCCGGGCAGCGTGATCATGGCCAGCCGCTCGGCGGTGCGCGTGTATCGCCCGGACTCGACGATGAAGCCTCTCTTCCGGCACCTGCCCTGCCATCCCTGCGCTCTTTTCGCCTGCGATCGGCCGGAGGCCTGCACCTCGTTCATCACGGTCGATGAGATGCTGAGCTGCTAGCCGCAGCAACTGCCGCTGCCGCCCGTCGCAAGCGCGGCACGGTCACAAAAGGCCCTGTTGCTTAACGCAAGACGCCCTGCTCTTCACCGCGAGGAGCAGGGCATTCTCATCGAAAGAGGGCTCATCGAAGAAGAGCTCACCTAAGCGGGCTCATCGAAGGAGCCGCACCGAACGGAGAAGCGAACCGAGGAAAGCGGGCGGAGGCGATGCTCAGGCATCGTTGTCGGGCAGCATAAACAGCATGCGATCAATGCCGTGGCGCGTCACTTCATTCCACAGCGCCTTCTCCATGGATGAGCTGCGGCGTCGGCGCTCATCCTCGCTCATGGCCTCGACGGCCTCGCGCCCCATCGTTTCTTCGAGGCTCTGCTGGGCGACGCGCAGCACGAGCTCCTCCCAAAAGACGGAGTCTCGGTACTCATCGAGCAGGTCGGAGAAGTAGGCCTCTTCGACGTAGGGGCGGCGGAAGTACCAGTAGCCGCACTCGGGGTTCATCTCCATATCCGAGGCGATGGAGGGGATGCCGCGCGCTGCCTTGAGCAGCTCGACACAGAGGCGCTGCCACGCGTTGGATCGCGCGGCGGGCATATCCTGCATCACCTGACCGAGCAGGGCGAGCACCACGGCGCTCATCTCGGCCAGATCCCTCATCTCACCCTCAGTCAACTCCAGCGTTACCTTGCTCATAAAGCCTGTGATGCGTCATGAAGACTGATGTTGTCAATCAGATGAGGCCCAGTTCCATGCGGGCCTCTTCGCTCATCATGTCCTGATTCCAGGGGGGATCCCACACGAACTCGACATCGACGGACTTCACCCCGTCGAGGGCGGCGATGTTCATCTCGGCCTCGGCCATGAGGTGCGGCCCCATGCCGCAGCCGGGAGCCGTCAGCGTCATCTGCACGTTGACGTGGCTGCCGCCGTCCTGCTGGGGGATGACTTCGACGCCGTAGACGAGTCCGAGGTTCACGATATCGACGGGAATCTCCGGGTCGTAAATGTTGCCGAGCGCTTTCCAGACGCGCTCTTCGAGCGTCAGATTTTCATCGGAGCACTCGGCGGATTCTTCAGGCGGAATGATGCCGGCGCGCGCAGCCTCCTGACGCGTGATGCGCACGAGCCCGAGGTCCGAAGCAGCGGTGATGGTGTTGCCGAGCATCTGCGTGATGTAGATGCGCGAGCCCTCCGGCAGGATGACGGCATTGCCGGCCGGTATCTGGATGGCCGCGACTTCAGCCTCCGTGATGACTTCCTGATTCAACATGTTGCGCGGTGATTATGGCAGAAATTGCATACTTTTCAAGGCTAAACTCCGTCCTCGCTCTTCGTCCCTCTCGGCGGGCTCCCGCGTCGGGTGCCGCGAGCTTCGGGCGGAGGGAGGGAACGGCGCAGGACGGCGAAACGCAAGAAGAGCCGCCCGGCGAGAGTTCCCTTCAGTTCGGGCGAGCAGCGCCCTCCGAGCTCTGCGGGGCCGGAGCTTGCGTCTCCGCTGCGCTTTGCGGGGCGGTGGACGGCGACTCCATCTTCAGCTGTTCGGAAGGCAGCAGTTCGTGCAGTCGGATGCGGAAAATCAACACGGCATTCGGACCGATGAGCGCCGGAGCCCTGTCGCCGTAGGCCAGAGACGCAGGCAACGCCACCTCCCACTCCGCGCCCACGGGCATCAGCTTGAGAGCTTCACTGAAGCCGGGCACCACGCCGTTGATCGGGAAGGAAACCGGGCTTTGCTCCGACGTGCGGTCAAAGCAGCTGCCGTCGACGCGGCGCCCTTCGTAACTGATCGTGCAGGTGGGGTTCGCCCCGTGGCGCTCGGCGTCGTAGCGCTCCGAACCGCCGGGCTGAAGCACGCGGTACTGCAGGCCGCTGGCCGTCGTCACCACGCCGGGCTCAGCGGCGTGTCGGCGCAGGTAGGCTTCTCCCTCCGTCTTGTTTTTCTCGGCCATGGCGCGCGTCCTCGCATCGATTGCCCAGGTCGTCGCAATTCCGTAGGCTTGGAGCGTCAGGGCGTCGATTTCCGGGCTTTTCCCCGACAGGCCGAGGCGCAGGCCTTCGAGCAGGGCGGGCTCGCGCAGGTCCTTGATGCTCGCCTGCGGCAGGAGGGAGAAGGAGTGCAACCAGATTAAGCGGCCGAGATTGGTGTGAGCTTCGCGCGCGGCTTGTTCGGGGTTCATCTGCTCCGCCATCCGCATCACCTGCTCCACGAGGGCTTTGTCCTGAGCCGGCAGATCTTTCGGGAGGGCGCGGAGCTCGCCTCCCTTGCTGCGAACCCATGCGAGCTCGGCGGCATTCGCCTCCGGCGAACCGAAGAGCTCCCAGCCGAAGGGTTCGGTATCGGCGAAGGCCTCGCGGAGCCCCTGAAGCAACACGGGCTCATCGAGATGTTCGGGGCGAAGCCCTTTGTACGTCCTGTGCAAAGCCTCGCCGACCTTGTACCCCGCCATGAGGGAGTAAAAGTCAAACAGCTCGTCCTCGCGGATGCCTTTGGCCTTTTGCACGGCCTGATCCAAGCGCTTTTGAGATTCGCGCGCGGCGAGCTCCTGCTGCAGGGCGGCGTCATCCTGCGGGGAGCTCATCGGCAACATGTCCCAGAAGACGCTCAAACCCATCAGGATCAAAAGGGCAAAGGCAACGACAAGAACGACTTTTCTGCTCATGACTCATAGACGCTCGGGGTTCTTGACCCGAAAAGCGGCCGCTCAGGATACCACGGTCACTCGGGGCGGACAAGGGGAAACTCTGACAGCATTACAAGGAGCGCCGCAAGAGTTCTCCGACGTCGGCAAAGGTGTGCATCATGCGGCGGGCCGCGTACAGAAAGTCGCTGCAATAGCCTTCCGCCGTGATGATGCCGAAGAAGGCGAGCACGGCAATGAGCATCCCCATGTTGAGCAGAAAGATCAGCAGCGATGAGAAGAGGACGCCGTTTTCAATCATGTCCGGCTGCTCGCGCGGAATCACCCAGAGCGTCCAGTAGATGTGAAAGCAGCACCAGAAGCCAAAGCCGGTATAGAGGCAAATTTGCACCTCGTCGCTGGGATGGAATTCGTTGATCAGCCAGAAAATCAACAGCCAGAGCAGCATCCAGATCGGCACGAAGTAGGGCGAGAGCGCGATGAAAAAGTTGGCTTTGTTCGTCTCGATGAAGCCGCCGTCGAGCCCGACGCGAAAGCGCCGCACCTTGCCGAGGCAGAGCAGAGCCGCCACGGCATGCGTCAGCTCGTGCCCCACCACGTAGAGGAAGAGCAATACCGCGCGCAGTTCCCGCCGCAGGAGGCAGACCAGCAGCACGAAGCCCCCCAGCAGCGTATGCCACACCGGCACCGAGAGCCAGAAGGACGCCAGCTCCACGACCGGGCGCGCGTGATAAATCTGAATCATGAGCGCGAAGACCGCCACGACGGAGAGGGGCAGCAGCACGACGAGGGAGAGCAGAAGACGCCAAGCGCGAGCCATGCCGCGAACGGGGTTGATGAGCTCTCTTGCGCTCTCTGCCGTCAGGGGCAGCGAGCCTTCGTCGAGGTATGACGTTCGCAGCTGCGCGCGGGAGAGCAGGCCGGGGGCGCTCATATGCTCGGCATCAGCCGGGCTGATATTCGTCTCGACTCGCCAGTCCCCGTGCTCGGGGCGGGCACGGCGCGGCTCGCCCGGCCCCCCCGCAGTCGGGCGAGCCCCGGGCACCATCCCTCTGAGTTCGGGGTGTCTGAGCGGGCTGCGGCGCATATCAGGGTCTCAGCTCTTTTCCGCGGGGCGCAAATCCTGAATCGACATGGAGAGCGAGGTGCGCCCCCGCCAGGTGTTGCGATCAATGGTAAAGACGATATCCCAGGGCGGGTCGGGCAGTTGCAGACGTCCGGCGTTGAAGTACATGGCGTCACATTCGCAATTTCCCTGCCGGAGGCAGAGGCGCAGGTGATTGCCCTGCAGGTGGCGCGGTGCCTCGGTGAGTCTGACGTTGCGGGCCATGAAGAAGGGCTGAGGGTTGGAGTTGCCGAAGGGCTCCAGCAGCTCGTAGCTGTCGAGAAGATCGAGAGTCAGGTCGGCAAAGGACACCTCGGCGTCGATGTGGAGCACGGGCTTGAGCTGATCGGCCGACGTAGTCTCGTCGACGAAGCGGTTGAACGAGCGTCGGAAGGCGTCGATCTGGTCCTCGCGAATCACGATGCCGGCAGCCATGTCGTGCCCGCCGCCGGAGATGAGATCAGCCGAGCAGCGGCGAATGGCCTGCACGAGTGACACGCCCGGTATGGAGCGGCCGGAGCCCTTGCCGATGCCGTTCTCGTCAAGCGAGATGATGAAGGCGGGCTTGTGGAAGCGCCGCATGAGCAGGGAGGCGACGATGCCCACGACGCCGGGGTGCCAGCTGCGCGAGCCGAGCACAATGACGTGGTCATTCTTCATGCTGCTGTTCTGCTCGATCATCTGCATGGCCTCGTGGCGAATGCGCTCCTCTTCCGTCTGGCGGGCGCGGTTGTGCTGCTCGAGGTGCATGGCCAGTTGGCGGGCGCGCTCGGGGTCGTCCGTCATGAGCAGCTCGAGAGCGTCGCGCGGAGAATCCATGCGCCCGGCCGCATTCAGCCGCGGGCCGATGCGAAAGGAGATGTGGCTCGCATTCGGGCGTCGGTTGAGCCCCGTGACCTGATTGAGCGCCTGCAGACCGATGTTGCCGCCGCTGCTCATGAGCCGCAGCCCGTGGCGCGTCAGCAGGCGGTTTTCGGAAACGAGCGGCACGATATCCGCCACCGTGGCAATGGCCACGATGTCGAGGTAGTGGCGCAGGTCAAAGTCCGGCAGGCGGCGCCGTTTGAGCAGGGCATGGGCCAGCTTGAACACCACGCCCGCGCTGCACAGGTACGTCAGCGGGCTGTCCTCTTCGAGCTTGGCGTTCACGACGGCCACGGCGGGGGGGCGCCCCAGAGGGCTCGGCTCGTGGTGGTCGAGAATGATGACGTCCGTGCCCGAATCCTGCAGAGCCCGCACTTCATCCACCGACGACGTGCCGCAATCAACCGTGATGAGCAGCGAGGGCTTCTCTCCGCACTGCGCGATGGCGTTGCGGATTCCCTCGGGGCTCAGGCCGTAGCCCTCGCGCGTGCGCACGGGGATGAAGCAGTCGACGCACAGGCCGAAAGCCGTCAGCACCGCGTGCAGCAGAGTGACGGAACTGACGCCATCCACATCGTAATCGCCGTAGATGCACACGTGCTCGCCGTGATCCACTGCCCGGAAGATGCGAGCCACGGCGGCATCCATCTCCCTGAGCTCAAAAGGGTCTCCTAAATCAGCCAACTTGGGCTTGAGGAAGCGCTCCGCATTCTCCCGACCGGATATGCCCCTTTGGGCCAGAAGCTTTCGCACCAGCAATGGCAGCTGCCGGTTGAGCTCGTCGCCAAAGTCAACAGACCCGTCCGTTGGGGCAAGCTCCCAACTGAACTTCGTACTCATGGCATAACTCTACCACCGCTGCACTCAGACGTCAAGATAAATAGGCGGCACCCGCCCCTCACAAGAGCGAGACCTCACTGAGGCAGCAGGCGCACCACGCGGTCGGCCCGGGGCAGCGTCACGGTGACGGAGCTGCCCTGCCCCTCCCGAGACGAAATGCCGAGCGAGCCGCCGTGCTCGCGCACGATGTGGCGCACGATGAGCAGCCCCAGTCCATTGCCCTTCTTCTTCGTCGTGCGGAAGGGCTCGTACATGCTGCCCATCACCTCGGGGGAAATGCCGGACCCGGTGTCGGTAATGCAGACGTGGACGTCCGCATCATTGTAGCCGGTGAGCACAAAGATGCTGCCGTCCGGCCCGGGAATGGACTGATAGGCGTTGCGAATCAGGTTGTAAAACACCTGAAAGAGCCGATTCGGATCCGCTTGAATCACGGGCAAATCCTCGCAGTAGGATTCTTGCACGGCGATGCCGCGCGGTGCAATCTCGGGCGTGAGGACCTCGAGCACGCGCGCCAGCAGCTCGTTGAGCTTCACCGGCTCGCGCTGCAGGCGACCGGGGCGCATGGATTGCAAAAACTGGCGCAGAATCGTATCGAGCCGCCGCGTCTCCGCGAGAGCGGACTCCAGCAGCGGTGCAAGCTTCTCGCGGCAGCCCTCGGGTTGGTGCGCGAGCTTGCGCTGCATGAGTTGCAAGTTGAGGCCGAGCGAGTTGAGAGGGTTGCCGATTTCGTGCGCGACGGCGCTCGAGAGAAAGGTCAGCAGGTTGAGCTGCTCGGCCTCAGCGCTGGCCTCGCGGCGCGCCAGCAGCTCCGTATCATCGTGAATGAGCAGCAGGTACTCGCTGCCCTGAGACACCGGGCACATCAGCAAATTGTAATGCCGTGGCTCGGGGTAATTGACCTTCAAATCGCGCGTAATCACCACGCCGCTGTTTCGCAGGTCCTCCCAGCGACAGGTGCCGCCGTTGAGCCGCTCGAAAGGCTCGCTGAGCAGCTCGCGCAGCGGCCGATTGTAAATGTGCTCCGCCATCTTGTTGGCGTAGCGCGCCTTGCCCTCGGCATCGAAGAGAATCAAACCGTCGCGCAGGGCATCGAAGACGTCGCGCAGCAGCCCGCGATCGCCGGCGAGGCGCAGGAAGAGCTGCCGCAGCTCAGCGGAGCTGAGGCGATCGAGCCGCGAAATGATTTTATCGAGCGTATCCTTGTTCACAAGCTGTCAGAAGTCGATCTCCACGCGAGAGAAGTTCGCCGGCACCGTCACAACATACAGCCCGGGGGAGAGGAAGGCGCCCTCCGCCCTGCGGCCGTCCGTGCGCACGACCGGCTGCGCGCCCGCAGGCAGGGCGTGAATCATCAGGCTGTACTCGCGGCGCGGGTTGTCGCGCTTGCCCCGCCGGGTGCAGCGCAGTGCAAAACCGTTTTCCCCGGCCTCATAGTCAAAGACATGCAGCAGGTAATCGCCGAGGCGGTAGCCGACGCCGTCGCCCGCATCCTCGTAGAGCTCGCTGCGATGCGACTCGCACGGCGCCCACCAGATCTCGAGAGAACAGGGGGGCAACTCCATCTCATCCGCATACTGCTGCACCGGCCAGCGCGGCAGCACAAAGCCGCCGCGCACCATGACCGGGATGCGGCTGACGGGCGTCTCGACCCACTCCTCACTGCCCGACGGCCCGCAGGGCGCATCCGTCCAGAGCGAATACCAACGACCCTTGGGAATGTAGAGGCGCCGCCTGCCCTCGCCCGGATGGTGCACCGGCACCACGTAGAGCACGTCGCCGAGGAAAAATTCGCTGCTGCGCCAGTAGGTATCGGGGTTGCCGAAATCCGTGACGGCCAGCGAGCGAATCGCAGGCGTGCCGTGCGTGGCGTAGCGGTGAAAGAGCGTGTAAAAGTAGGGCAAGAGGCGGTAGCGCTCTTCGATGGCCTTGCGAACCGCCTCCTCCACCACGGAGCCGAAGCACCAGGGCTCCTGCCCGCCGAACTCTCCGTTGTTGTGGTTGCGGAAAAAGAGGTGAAAAGCCGCCATCTGCATCCAACGGCAGAAGAGCTCGGGCGTCGGCTTGCCGAGAAAACCGCCCGTATCCGCCCCGCAGAACGATACGCCGCTGGTCGAGAGGCGCTGCACCATGTGGTTGGCCATCTTGAGGTTGACCCAGTCCGAATAGTTATCGCCCGTCCAGGTCGCGGCCCAGCGCTGAAGGCCGGCAAATCCCGAGCGCGACAGCACGAAGGGGCGGCGATGCGGGGCGTACTGCTCCATTCCCATGCGCGTGGCTCGAGCCATGCACTGGCCGTAGATGTTGTGAGCCTTGAGGTGCGAGCAGGAATAGCCGTCGAAGGCATGCCGCGTATCGTCGGGGAAGGTGCGATCGGGCATGATTACCGGCTCGTTCATGTCCGTCCAGACGCCGCGAACCCCGTACTCGCCTATCTGGCGGCGGAACAAATCAGCCCACCAATAGCGCGTCGCCGGCGACGTGAAATCCGGGAAATTGCAATTGCCCGGCCAGACATTGCCCTCCAGCAGCGCACCGTCATGGCGGCGGCAGAACACATTGCGCTCAAAGCCGCTGCGCCACACGTAATTATCGGGGTTAATCAGGATGCCGGGGTCAATAATCGTCACCACCTTGAAGCCCTCGCAGCCGAGGCGGCGAATCATACCGGGAGGATCCGGGAAAGCTTCGCGATTCCACGTCAGCGCCTGATACTGCTTCATGTGGTGAATATCCAGATGAATGGCATCACAGGGGATGCGGCGGCGGCGGAACTCGGCCGCCAACTCGTTGACCTCTTGCTCCGTGTAGTAGCTCCACTTGCTTTGATGGTAGCCCAGCGCCCAGAGCGGCGGCATCGGCGGCAAGCCCGTCAGGCGCGTGTAAATCTCGATGGTGTTCAGCGCCGACTCACCCATGATGAAATAATAGTCAGCCACACCGCCGTCGGCACCGAACAACAGACGATCGTAGCGCTCCTTGCCGAAATCGAAATACGAGCGCATCGTGTTGTCGAAGAAAATGCCGTACTGAGACCCCTCGTTCAGGCAGAGGAAGAACGGAATGCTCTTGTAGAGCGGATCGCTGTCGGGGTTGAACTTGTAGTGATCCGCCCCCCACATCTCAAAGCGGCGGCCGCGCATATTCAGGTCGCAGGGCTTGTCACCCAAGCCGAAAAAGTGAGCCTTCTCGGGCAGATGCTTGAGCACCCAGACGCACTCGTCCCCCGTGCGTTCAACAAGGCGATGCCCCATCCCCTCGGCATCAGCGCAAACCACGCGCCCGGACGCAAGCTCGCCAAACTCAAGCCCGGCATCCTCCTTGCGAATACGCAGGAAGAGGCGCCGGGTGCTCAGCTCGTAGCAATCGGGCAATTCACGCTCCTGCAGCGGCACAGGGCTCTCCTGATACTCGGGGCTGACCCCGTAGCTCGGGATATTTTCAAACACGGCACCGCTGACGTAGCGACAGCGCACCAGCCCCTCCTCCATGAAATAGAGGCGCAGACGATTGGTCGGCAGGACAAGTTCCAGAGTGCGGGCATTCACCCACTCATAGTGCCGAATACAGTTGATCGAATCAGTACTCACATCTCAGCGGGAGGCTCTCACCGCCCGAATGTCATTCATCTTGTTGTCGGGAGGAAAGCAGCGCGCAGCTCGCAAGGCGCGCGCCTAGTTACTCAACCCGGGGGCCACTGCATCGAGCGACCGCCGATGATGTGGATGTGCAGGTGCGGCACCGTCTGCCCCGCATCAGCTCCCGTATTCATCACCGTGCGGAAGCCGCCCTCCGTCAGCCCCTCGGCTCGGGCAATCTCGCCCACCTTGAGCATGAGATGCGCCAGCAGAGCAGCGTCTTCGGGCGTGGCCGCAGCCACATCCCTGAGCGGCTTGCGGGGCACCAGCAGGATGTGAGTGGGAGCCACCGGAGTAATATCGCGGAACGCGACGCAGAGATCGTCCTCGTACACCATGTCGGCGGGAATCTCCTTGTCCGCAATTTTCTGGAAAAGCGTTTTGTCCATCTCATCCCCTTCTTACCACAGAAGCGCAGCCAATGCAACTCTAATCTTGAGGCAGCCCCCGGAATCAAACAAAGCGGGCACCTCAGCGCAGGACCCGTGCCGCAGCGGACGACTCAGCGCAAGACCCGCGCCGCAGCGGACGCAGCCCCGCGCCCCCCTGCACCACCGCCCGGCCCGAGCGAGCCGACCTGCGGGCTCAGTAGGGCCACATGTGGAAAAACAAAATAATGTAGAGAATCGCCAGCAGGTTGCCGAGCCAATTGACCAGCACGGGGATAAAGCGCCAGCGCGTCACGGCGGCGAGAACCCAGACCACCGCGGCCAGCACGAGAAAGGCCGCCATAATTCCGGCCGAAAGCAACACATCGTGATCTCCGAACACGTAAACTAGCACCGTCGGCACGGCTCCCATCATCACAATGGCACCCGCGCAGTCCGAACTGCTAAAGCGGTTAAAGTCATCCGGATCTTCCACGCGCGCCATTATAGCGCCGAAGGCGGCACGCAGCAACACCTTTTTGAGACAGAACGGAAAAGGCATCGACAAATCAACACCCCACGGCACTTTAGACTTTACAATCGAGATGCGTTCAGGCATCCTTCCCCGCGCATATGACATTCTCAGAACTCGGCATCTGCCCCGAAATCCTCGAAGCCATCGAGGTACTCGGGTTCGACACTCCCTCCCCCATCCAAGAGCGCGCCATACCGCCTGCCCTCGAAGGTGCCGACATCGTCGGCCTCTCGCACACGGGCTCCGGCAAGACCCTCGCCTTCAGCATTCCCGCGCTCGAGAGCATCGACCCCCAACTGCACGCCGTGCAAGCCCTCTGCCTCGCACCCACGCGCGAACTGGCCGTGCAGATCTGCCGAGAAGTTGAGAAACTGGCCCTCTTTCTCGACGGCGTCAGCGCCGTTCCCATCTACGGCGGCACCTCCTTCGGCCCGCAGCTCTCCGCCCTGCGCCGGGGCGTGCAATTCGTCGTCGGCACACCGGGTCGCCTGCTCGACCTCATGGAGCAGGGAGAACTCAGCACCGAACAGCTCCGCGTTCTCATCCTCGACGAAGCCGACGAAATGCTCGACATGGGCTTTCAGGAAGACATCGAACGCCTCATCAGCCAACTGCCGATGCAGCGCCAGACCCTCTTCTTCTCCGCCACCATGTCGCCGGGCATCCGCGCCCTCATCGGCCGCATCGCCAACGACCCGCAGGAAATCGCCATCGAGCGCCCCGTGCTCACGGTGCCGACCTGCGAGCAGAGCGTCTACCAAGTTCTCTTCTCCTCGCGCATCGAAGTTCTCAGCCGCCTCATTGAGATGGGGCGCATGAAGCGCGGGCTCGTCTTCGCCAACACGAAGCGCGTCGTCGACGACATCGTCGACGGCCTCCTCGCCCGCGGCTACGCCGTCGACCGCCTGCACGGAGACATGCCCCAGACCCTCCGCGAGCGCGTCATGGACTCCTTCCGCAAGGGCAACCTCAGCGTCCTCGTCGCGACGGACATCGCGGCACGCGGGCTCGACATCGACGACGTCGACATCGTCGTCAACTTTGAGTTGCCGCGCGACCCGGAAGACTACGTCCACCGCATCGGACGCACCGCGCGCGCCGGGCGCAAGGGCAAGGCCGTCTCCTTCATCGGGCGGCGGGACTTCTCCCTGCTCGGCCGCATCGAGCGCTTCACGGGCATGAAGATGCAGCGCGAAAAGGTCATGACGAGCGAGCAGGTCGAGCAGGCCCGGCGCGAAGCCCTCGTCGACGCCATCATCGAACGCGCGCACGACAGCGGCGACTACCCCGAAGAACTCCGCGACATCGATCTGGAGCCCGAGCAGCTCATCAGCGCCCTCTTCAGCCTCCTCGCCGACGAGGGCAAACGCGAACTGCAGGAAATCCCCGAAGATCGCCCCAGCCGCTTCGAGGCCAAACCCGCAAGCGACGGCGACCAAGGCTCTGCAGACGCCCGGCGCGGGTGGAGCAGCCCCGAAAACTCCGTCATCCTCTTCATGAACGGCGGCAAGCTTCTGGGCATCAAGCCCAAGGACATCGCCGGGCTCATGTACAACGAAGGCGGTGCCCCGAAGGGCAGCGTGGGGGATATCCGCATCTTCCTCAAGCATTCCCTCATCGAGGTGGCGCCGGAGGTGGCGCCTCAGCTGCTCGAACAGCTCGGCACCTGCCGCATCTGCGGCTACGAAGTCAACGTCCGCGAAGACAAGGGGCGACCTCAGAGCAGCGAGCCGAGCACCCCGCGCCACAGAGCAGCGTCCTACCCCGGGCGCGGTTACAGCCGCAACTTCGAGCGCGGCAGCTCCAAGCGCGCCGAACGCACGCCCCGGCGCGGCGCAGCCCCGCGCGAGCACAACAGCGAGCCTTTTTACCTCAACCGCTTCGGCAAACGCCGCCGCTACGACGAGTAAGTCTCACGGGCAGACCCCTGAGCTCAGGCGAGCCTCTGCCTTCCCTCCTTTCCGGGCGGGGACGTGCCGCAAGCCTCCTTCAGCCCCGCCATTCCGGCTTGCGCGGGCAAGCAAAAGGAGAGAGCCTCCTTCAGGCTCTCTCCTGCTCTTTTGCCCGACGCACGGGGAAAACTCAAATCGTGGCGAGAGAATCGAGATCCTCCTGCTGCTGCTGCATCTGAGCCTTCTCGGCAGACAAAACATTGATCTTCTTCTCGAGCTCCCTCTTCTCCGACGGCGTCGCCTCCTTAACAGCGGAGCGGGCCGTCTTGATATCCTGATCAACGATGGCAATATTCTCCTTCATCCGAGCGCTCTGCTTCCTAACCTCAGACTTAGTCGGGGTTGCTTTGCCGGACTTCGCATCAGCAATGTAATTTCTCACCGCCTTCTTCTGGCTGCGGACCTCACCGATACGGTTGCTAAGCTGTGTATTGTTATCACGCACGTAATCGCGGGGATTGTCGTAAGCATCGCGATCTTTCACGATGGTGGCCTTGAGCAGGGAGGCTACCAGCAGGTTAGTCCCCTTACCGATGAGATCTCTCGTCGGCCCGGAGGACGTGTGCAGAAAGGATCTCGTCGTGACTTCGGTCAAATTGGAGACCATCGAAGCTTGCGAGCTAGATATGGATGCCGATTCGCAAGATGTGAGTGCCGCCAGAGTGCAAGACCCCAGCAACATCACTCCGACTGTGTGTGTGTGGTTTCGTTTCATCATGGGTGTTCGTTGTGATACGGTGAGAAATCCATCGTTAATGAGGGGCGGTGACCGTTTTTTCACCTCTGTAATCGAGCCCTTTCAGTCCCTGAGAAAGCTCGGGCTTCTCAGCGGAAAAGGTTTCGCACATCGCACACACCTTCCCGTCGCCGTCAAATTCCAAGACAATCTTGCAGAAGCTGTTATCCGTTTTTCCGCCGTCACGGGAGAAATGATACCGGACAATCATCTCCAAATGAGATCCCGCATAGCCGGCCTCATGGAAGGTTACACTCCTCCGATCCCATCGTTCCACGACCTTCGTCGTCTTCTGCACAACGATCTCTCTCGGCGCAATCTCACCTGAGGCCAGCCTGCAGACTTGCTCGGCATACAACTCTTCAATCAAAGCCGTGTTCACCGGCTTCTGCACGATAATCGCAAGGCGCTTGGCCACGATGCCCTGCAGCTGCTCTTCCGAGAGAGCCGACGTCTCCGTTCCGTCTTGGCTCGCCGGAGTGCCGTCCGGAGAGGCTCCGCCGTCGGCAGCAAGCGGTGTCTGTGCACCCGAGCCCTCTGCCGAAGAATCGGGAGTCGGCGCGGGTTCGACTTCCGTCAAGGGCAACGACTCCCCGGGCGCAGGCACCGTGATGGTAACCGAACTCCATTGGAAAATCAACACATCGTCCTGCCCCGGATGAAAGAGCACCCCGTTGATGCGGCCGGTATACGTGTTACCCTCGCGTTTATCAATCCGGATCGCTGCAGGAACCCCCGTTCCCCGGAGCACGGACTCGCTCTTCACGATACGATAACAAAGACAATACGTCACCGGCTTGCCGTCTATTTGGCGCTCGACATTGAACATCAATGAAGTTTCACCGGAATCCGCGGCACTATACCCCAAGTAAGACACAGTGGGACTGCCGTCCAGTGTCACGGGCTTCAACCCGCAACCGTCCAGATAATACTCACAGCCGTCAAGAGCTTGAACCTCGCGAACCTCGAGACGCAAGGTCTGAGGATCCGGTAGTTTGCCGTGCTTATGCTTGTATCGGCGCACTTCTCTTGCCGAGGGCATACCGCCCTCGATCTCGATAATGGCGCCTCGCTCAAGCGACGGACCTTGGATGTCCGCCCAAGAAGCAGACGGTGCACAAAAGGCTGCAAGAAGGCAAAACTCAAAAATGCGTGATCTCATCATCTCTATAGCTTAGTCTTTGTAGGCGGACTCCAGCGTCTGCTGATACTCCTTGTTTTTTCGAACGACCTCCTCGTTCATCTGCTCAAGCTCCGTACGCAGTTGTTCGAGGTGTTCGCGCTCGGCAAGATAGCGTCTGACATGCGGATTTTCCGTCAGTACGTTCTTGGCATCCTGAGCATAGGTGAGTTGCATCTTAGCTGAGGAAAGCGCCTCCAGACGTTCGTTTTCGTACTCGATCAACGCTTGGTATGAAACCTCCGCTTTTCTTGTTTGATGAAAATACTCCAGCTTCTCGGAAGCCGCGACTCGGAGCGAGGTCTTGACCTGCCCGAGCTCCTTCTCCGAGGAAGACTTCATCATCAAACTCAACACGACCCCCGCGAGACCCGCCAACAGCAGCACGAAAGCCACCACATTGCAGGGCCTCAACAAGCCACCGGTGTGTTTCTTCATCTTCTTCATGATCGTCGTGATGCCGTTAGTTGTCCGAGAGTTTCACCGAGCGGAAGCCCGAGCTGACGGCAGGCTTCTCCGAGGCGGAAATCTCCTCATCCCAGCGTCGAATCTTCCCCTTCTCGTCCAGCCACCATCTCTCCTTGCAATAAGCGACGGGAACTGTCCGGCCATCAGAGGTCGAGTGTGCACTGCGGCGCAGGATCAGCTCGATTCTATTCCCGCTGTAGGCAAGCTCCAACAGCTCGTAATGAAGACCGCTCGGCGGATTCTTCACCCACTCCTCCTCCAGATACCTGAACAACTCTCCGACGGATACGTCCCTGAACTTCGATTCCTTGTGCATGACGGACGGCGCGAAAAGCCCCTTCTGAATGAGCAGGAATCCCTTTTCTCGGGCTCGCAGATACAGATTCACAACGCCGCGAAGAGACGCATCCCGCTGCTGCAACTCCTCCTCGGAAAAGGCCGAGGGGGGCAGGAAAGGCCTTTGCAGCCGATCAAGCTCCGCCAGACGCTCCCCGAGGACCGTCTTTCGCTCCGTGAGATTCTTGAGCTGATTATCGAGCACTCCGGCACGCGCATAGTTGCTCAGGACGTTGATTTCCGATCGCAACTCCCGGCCTTGCTCATTGATGCCGTCGATTTCTCGGTTGATTTGCTCGATGCGGGCCTCACGTTGGCTGTACTCTTCCACCAAGGCGCGGCGCTCGGCCATGGCCTTTTCGACAGACTTCAGCGTCTGATCTGCAGCTTCCGCCTTTTGGGAAAGGGCCGCATCATCCTTCAGAAATTTTCCGGCCACTCCAAACGCAGCCAAAGCAGCAAGGGTCATAACGGCAGCGGGGATAAAGCGACGTACGGATCGCGCAGGCGGCGGGACGACTGCGGCCTCGGGCTCCGCAGGCGGCGGCGGGACGACCGCAGCTTCAGGCTCGGCAGGCGGCGTCGGGACGACCGCGGCCTCAGGCTCGGCAGGCGGCGGCGGGACAACCGCGGCCTCGGGCTCCGCAGGAGGCGGCGGGACGACCGCAGACTCAGGCTCGGCAGGCGGCG